>JAHFBY010000455.1 GCA_023249835.1 Elusimicrobiota bacterium
TGGCGCTCATTTCTGCCCAGGCTTCAATCACTAAACTATCTTCCGCCATGGACTCAGGTTCCGGCATTAAACCATAGGAGAACATCTCCATCTTCTGGTGCTCCCAAGTGGGAAACAACAAAAATCGGGCCTGTTCCAGTTGAAACTCTTGGTCCGCGTCCCCTAACCCTCCTTTACGCAACATGAGGTGATGCTGGCCTTGCATCATTGAGGTGATAAGGAGCGACCATTCTTTTAGCGCAGTGTTCATAGGCTTATCTTCTCTTGTTTAAAACCCATATTCATTAATTTGTCAAGGGGACAAACAAGCTCAGGGACGCGGCCGGACAAGCTATGATAAGAAGATCGCGGCGGCAAAAGCTGTCCGGAAAGCCCCGCTTGCAAAACCATTTGTTTGTCAATGCCCGCTAATGCAGCTCCCGGACACAACTCCAAACGCACAGAAAAACTGGCGTAATCTACCAGCACGCAAGGGACTTCGCGCGCGCCCAACTCCTTTAAAGCTTGCAGCCGATGGTGTCCGTTTAAAACAACCCCATAATTCTTCTCCACCCACAAAGGCGTGCGCAGCTCTTTAGATTCGGCAATTTCCGCTTTTATTCCGCGCATACGGTCCACGATAAAATCTTCGTGCGGCTTTAAACTCTCTATTGCCAGCAAATCCCAATCATAACCTACGGGCGCAATCCGTTCTCTAAGCAACACCACTTCTCCCACCACAATCACAGCCGGAGATTTTAAAAAACTATTCAGCCGTTCTGTTTTTTGCACGATATTTGAAATCTCTCCTGTAACCACCAACTGGTCAGGCAACGTGCCGCTGGCAATGACAGCGATAGGAACCCCCGCTGGCCAGCCCTGCTGCAACAACCGTTCCACAATGTTCCCGAGGCGTTGATACCCCATTAAAATCACTAAAGTCTTCTTGGATCCATAGGAATACCATTCCGGATGGAGAGACCCTGAATCCGCTGAGAATTCGCTTTCGTGTCCTGTCAAAATAGCGATGGATGAGGCATAATCCCGGTGAGTTAAAGGAATCCCCGCCGCCGCCGGCGCGGCAAAAGCAGAGCTGACTCCAGAGACCACTTCAAAGGGCACCTGGTTTTTAGTTAAGAACTCCGCTTCCTCGCCGCCGCGGCCAAAAATATAGGGGTCCCCACCTTTAAGCCTGACCACGGTCTTGCCGGCAGAAGCGAATTGGTATAGCAGCGCATGGATCTCTTTTTGTTCAAAGGTGTGTCGGTGCCGCCGTTTACCAACGTAGATCCGTTCCGCATGCTGCGGACAATATTGGAGCAAGGCTTGATTAACCAACGCATCATAAACCACCGCGTCGCAACTCTTCAGCACGTTTATTGCCTTAAGCGTAATGAGCTCAGGATCCCCCGGGCCCGCACCAACCAAATAGATTTTACCCATGGAACTACTGCGCCGCCGTTTTGGCGCGGCGAAAAGCATGACTGAAATTTTCGTCGTATAAGCGGGACTTGAACCCTTTTGCGGTTAAACATCGTCCCACAAAAATTAGCGCGGTCATAGTGATTTTCTGATCTCTCATAATTTGCGACAGTTCCGATAACTCTCCTCGATAAATCTGCTGCTCCGGCCAAGAAGCTTTGTAAACAATGGCAATTGGGGTTTCCGCAGGATAAGCAGTGAGAAGTTTCTCTTGCGCGGATTTAGCTAAAACTGCGCTTAAAAATAGGACCAGCGTGCACTCGTGTTTGGCCAACTCCTCCAACTTCTCTTTGGGCGGCATCTTAGTGCGGCCTTCGGCGCGGGTGAGGATGATCGTTTGCGTTAGTTCAGGCACGGTCAGTTCGCTCTTTAGCGCCGCGGCCGCTGCGGTGAAAGAGCTTACGCCCGGCACCACCTCAAACTCAATATCTTCCGCGCTTAAAACCTCCCCCATCTCTTCCACCGCGCCGAAAATAGACGGGTCGCCTGAAGCTAAACGCACCACGCGCTTATCTTGCTTGTATCCGTCCAACAAAACTTTGGCTATTTCGGGCAAGCTCAGCTTCGCACTGTCATGAAGTTCACATCCTTTTTTGGCGTATTCCAAAACCACAGGGTTCACCAAGGAACCCGCATAAACCACCACGTCAGCTTCCATTAACAAACGCTTGCCTTTGATCGTGATAAGCTCCGGGTCCCCCGGACCCGCGCCGATAAAATAAATTTTCTGTTTAGTCGCCATTACATTTCA
>JAHFBY010000456.1 GCA_023249835.1 Elusimicrobiota bacterium
GAGAACCAATGAGAGAAATTGGCGCGGAGTTAAAGTTTGATCTTCCAGTTGAGTTAAATGTTCAGACACAATTTCAGGTAAATATGTTTTAACTAAATTGTAAGCCTCTTCCGCGGCAACGAACACGCGCAAGGGATCGGTTTCAATTTTAATGACGCTTGGGTCAGAGGCGTCAAAGGTAACGGTGAGCACTTGGTCGCGGATCGATTTGGAGTAATAAGAAATGCGCCCTTGGCTGCCATAAACCACGCCTTCGCGCGTTTCTCTAAGGTCATGCGCGCTGGGCCCGGCAAAAGCGCGCGGGGAATGCGAATGCGCTAAGATGAGCTTAGAGTTAAACATTTGGTAGAGTTCTACCAGCAATGAAATGCTTTGCGAGGAATGTTCTCCGGTCCCCTCCATAAAGGGGGTCCAGCAGTAGCGTTCGCTATTGAGATTTAACAAACCAATGGACTCTTCATTTGCGGTTTGTTCGGGCGTGGAACGAGCAAGCAATTCGCGGTATTTAAGCGACTTGGCCAGGGGTTCTAGCATCCGGTGTTCCAACAGTCCCAAGGTTTCCGCGTTATATTCTTTTCCCCCTAACAAAAGTATGACGTCGGTTCCTCTAAACTCAACTGCGTTTGCTCCTTCAGAATTGAGGATGTCCAGCAAGGCTTTACCGTTACGAGTGTCGTGATCGGAAAATCCAAGTTCAACCACGCGGTCGTGGCTCAATCCTTCGGATTCCAGCTTTTCGTGCAGAATAATAGTGGCCAAATAAGCCGTAAGGTCGGGTTTGTTTTTAAGCGCATCTGCATGCACGAGGATGACCAGCTCATGATCTTGGTTGCGCGTAAAGGTGATAAATTGGCTAAAGTCCGATTTAGAAATATCTAATAACGGCACTCTTGGAAAAGCATTTTTTGCAACAATTTCCAACTTTACGTTCGCTTGGCGCAGCAAGGGTTTCAGTTCAGTAAGCGTTTCTGCGTTAACAATTTTTTGACTGCCGCTGAAAATATTTTGCGCGCTTTGTCCTACGGCGTTAAGGATCGTTACGGTTTGGTCATACCCCAAAACGAACGGGTTGGCAAAATAAGCTAACTTTTGAACCATTGATTCGCGCGTTTCTTTGCCGTTAAAAAATTCTTTTGCGGAACCTTGGGTAGGTTTCAGCAATTTGAGCGTTGCGGTTGGCAGCAACCCAAAGATATCTCTTAGCGGGTTTTCACCAAAGAAAGCCGCTGCCCTGCGCTTGGGCAACAAATTGTCAAGTATTTCCTTAGCCATATAAATATAAGTCTCGGCAGTCTCAATAATTAGAAGACGGTTTCGCGCTCCGTTATATCTGCGGAGTTCCATTTTT
Organism: Elusimicrobiota bacterium; assembly: GCA_023249835.1. Classification (GTDB taxonomy): domain Bacteria; phylum Elusimicrobiota; class Elusimicrobia; order 2-02-FULL-39-32; family 2-02-FULL-39-32; genus JAHFBY01. Next base: position 1,349 of record JAHFBY010000456.1, read on the forward strand.
GCTTCATTAATCACATCGGTCAACTCTTTGCGTTCATCCTCATGCCGAAAAGCGCTTATACCAATAGAGGCGTCCATATTGTTTAGGTAGGAGAGCGCCTGGGAAATTTGAGGTTTGCGGTGATCGCTCAGCGCGTCTAACGTCTTATCCAGCTCTTTACTCATCCGCTCAATGCTTGAGATTGATTTAGGCGATACCGATCTGGGTTGATGTTGCTGAACAGGCAGGACTACCGACGGGTGATTGGGTACTTCGGTTATTTCGTCTGTTTCCACGGTCGGTTGGGCAAGCGGAGCTGGAGCCGGTACTGGTACCGGTACCGGCGCAATGAGGGGCGATTCCTCATCATCAGATTCTATATCAGATACTTCTAAAGAATCAGATAAATCAACCGACTCGTTCGCGGTATGAAAGGCGGGCGATGATGAACGACTCGAATCCGGCGAGGCAGGAAGCGATACATTGGGGGTTGTGGTGTGCGATGCAGTAGGCGATGGGGCAGGAGTATTCGTAGCAGAGGAATTTGTACTAGCGGATGTACTTGAGCCCTGAGTATTTAAGGCGGTAAGCGCGTCTTTCATTTCTTTTACCGCGGCGCGGGAATCAAGTAAACCCTGATCGGTTTGCACGTTAATATCCAACAAGCTGCTAAGTTCGATTGTAGGGGCTAAATAGGGGTCGGAATCAAAGTCAGCTTTAAGTTTTTCATAGTTCTCTTCAAAAAGATCAATTTCAACTTTACTGCGGAGACCTAAGACAACGTAGGCGATTTGACGAGGCTGGTTGGGGAAATAACGGGTTAAGAGCGCCGCGGTTTGCAGACGATGCTCTTGCAGCAAAGCGCGCAAGTA
>JAHFBY010000457.1 GCA_023249835.1 Elusimicrobiota bacterium
TTGACCGTCATGTAGGATATTCCCGTTTGTCTGGAAATGTTGGAATAGTTGATGATATGACTGTTTTCATCCGCTGCCAGCGTCAGGAATTTTAAAAATCCGGGCAGGTTGCGTACCAGAGATTCCTGCTCAATTTCTTCTTTTAAATAGGTCTCGACATAGGATTTTAATGTCATCCTGGCGTCCTCTTCGTTTGCCGAAAGGTAAACGCTGGGGAGAGTGCCCAACTGCAACGCCTTTTCCAAAAAAAATTGATTGCCTAGTTCAAGATGAGTCAAAGGGTGCAAATGATAAGTCCAGGCCCTGCCTGCCAGGAGGTTGGCTTGAGCGCGCTTTAATTTTCGGGCGCTGGATCCGCTTAAAATAAAATAAGGCGCATTTTTAGCTTCTAAAATTGAGTGCACCTCATTTAAAAGTTCTGGCGCCCTTTGCACTTCATCAATAACAATATGAGTCTTTTTTTTATCGCGCGCCGCGACTTCCTCGCGCAAAATAGAGGGGTTGGTTAACAACCTGCGGTATTCATCATAATGCAGAAGATCATAATAGATCGTGGTCTCAGGGCTAAAAATAGCCCGCAAAAGCGTACTTTTCCCCGTTTGCCTTGGACCAAAAAGAAAGAAACTATGGTGGTCCGGCAGAGAAGTATCCCTTTTTAACATAACTGTATTTTACATTGTAAATTACAGTTAGTCAATGTATTATGACTGTTTAATGATGGTCCGCGGTCTCTACGTCTTGGGCTTTGGAAGTGACTTTTGCAATAATTTTAGTTTGGGTAAGAACGATAGATAATAGAAAGAGCGCTGCGCTAACCCATTGTCCAACAGACAAGTTAAGGGCTATCTTGGGTTCGTCTCTCAGGAATTCAATCAAAAATCTGCCGCATGAGTATAGGCTGAGATAAGTTAAGAAAATAGATCCGTCTGATTTTTTAGCGGGCGTACGCAGCCATAAAAAGCCGCCCAATAACGTCAATAAAAACGCGGAGTAGAGTTGAGTAGGGTGGAGCGGCAAATAGAGCGGGGCAATAGATTCAGGGTCACTAAAGGTTACCGCCCAAGGGACCCCGGTGGGCAATCCATGACAGCAGCCCGCGGCAAAACAGCCTAGGCGGCCAATGGCGTGCCCTAGCGCCATAGCCGGGGCCAGCCAGTCCAACACTTTTTTCCAGGGCAGTTCTTTATGCTTTCGCATCCACAGGCCAAATCCAATTAAGGATCCAAATAGTCCACCAAAAGAAACGAGCCCCCCTTCCCAAATCCGGAACACCGCCCAAAAGTCATGGACAAAATATTTGCTGAAGTTCACCACGTAAAAAAGTCGACCTCCGATTAAACCGCTCGCCACAAAATAAAGGGCCAGTTGATAAATAGCCTGATCATCTTCCGGTTTAGCGTACCCGTCTTTTTTAGCAAAATAGCGCGTAACGCCGATGCCTACGTAGACGGAAATTGCAATGAGGAGTCCGTAGCTGTGCAGGGCCAAGGGGCCGATTTTAAATATTATGGGCAGCATTTCTAGCGGACCTGAGCGCTTTCTGGTGAATTAGGAGGTCCTTGTTTCCATTGAGAGATTACCAATAAAAAGGCGCCAATGCAGATGGAAGAGTCCGCCACGTTAAAGGCCGGCCAATGGTATTTAAAAATATAAAAGTCTAAAAAATCAATTACGCTGCCAAACACAATGCGGTCATAGAGGTTGCCGAGCGCGCCGCCAATCACCAAGGCGAAGCCCCACTTTAACTTCCAGTTGAGGGGTTCTTGAGCTTCCCATTTACGCCGGAAAAATATTAAAATTCCCAACACAATTGCGGAAAGTATCAGCAGGGAACTATTGTAGTTTTGACCCATACCAAACGCAGCGCCCCGGTTTTCTACATAGGTTAAATCAAAAATAGGCAGGACGTGTTTGAATTCGCCCAAAAAGAAATATTCCCGGATCAAGTATTTGGTGATGCGGTCAGACATAAAAACGAAACCAACGATAGTCGGGGTGAAATATTTTTGAATTACGGTTTGCGGCATGGCTAGCGGACAACGGTTAAACAGCGGGAACAAAGTCCGGCGTATTCACCTTGTGTTTCAACAGTTTCCTGAAACCGCCAGCACCGAACGCATTTGGAGCCATCGGCTTTTTTCACGCTGATGTCTAGAGGTTGGGGTCCGTTCAATAGATGCACTTGTGATACTATCAA
>JAHFBY010000458.1 GCA_023249835.1 Elusimicrobiota bacterium
GTTTGCTGTAGGTTTCTAAAAGATCTAAAGGAAAAAAACCGCGATACGCTAAGGCAGAATATTGGGCGGTAGCCGCATGCCCTTTACTGAGAATGAAACGGTCCCGATTTGCGGCTTTTGGATTTTGCGGATCAATTTTTAATGCTTTCCAATAGGACGCCACCAGAATGTCCACGCAAGAAAGAGAAGATCCAAGGTGAGGCGTCTTATTGACATAGGAGAGTTCAAGAATTTTCGCGCGAACCAAGCGCGCCATATTCTCCAACTCCATTAAATTTTTATCCGTTTGAACGATTTGCATTTAAAAAATAATATTTAACGCCCGCATTTGAAATTATATGGGGAAATATCCGTCAAGAAAAAGATTTAAATGTCGCAATAAAATCAATGATTAACAACATATTTAATATTTTTTAATATATCATAAAAATTAGCCGTAAAACAAGTATTGGGCAGAACATTCACCAAGGCCGGGATAATACTTGACAAAGGATTCGGCTATTGATATATTTTAAATCGATTTGATCAAATTGCCGACGATAAATTGCGCTCCTATTAGCGCCTTCGAGGAATTGCTCTTATGATAGACATTTTAATGATCGTGCCGCCGTTCAGCTACGGAAAACTGGAAAGCGTTGGCCCCAAGTGTCCAAACATTGGTATAGGGACCATTGCCGCCCTGCTCGAAGAAAATGGTTACGATGTAAAAATTCTGGATTGTTACGGATTGGAACTAGAAGAAGAACAGGTTAAAGCAGAATTAAAGAAACACACTCCGCGCATTGTCATGACCGGCAGCGTCACCGCCAATTTCACCATTTCTCAATCTTTGTTGGAAGATTCAAAAAAATCACGCCTGGAACCATCACCATCCAGGGGGGCCCTCACGTAACCGGAAATCCACAATCCGCTTTTGACCGGACCGGCGTGGTCGACTACGTTATTGTGGGCGAAGGGGAAGAAACCGCTTTGGAGTTAGTTGACCGGTTATCGGGCAAAAACGATGTTCCAATTGAAAAAATAAAAGGAATTCTATATAAAAAAGACGGGAAAATAGAGCGAAACCCGCCCCGAGACGTGGTTAAACATTTAGACTGGTTGCCTACCCCCGCCTATCACTTGTTCCCCATGGACCGCTACCACTCTTACGGTTGGCTTGATTTGGGACGCAAGTTCACAACTATGGTCACTTCGCGCGGATGTCCTTTTAAATGCACTTTTTGCCAAAGCTCAATTCAAGCCAAATATTGGCGCCAAAGATCCGCGGAAAAAGTTTTTAAAGAAATTCATTTACTCTACACCCAATACGGCGTCCGGCACATCTATTTTCAAGACGATGAATTTTGCGTCAACCACCAACGGGTAATTGATATTTGCCGGATGATTCAAGAACACAAACTGGACCTGGCCTGGGAATGCTTAAGCCGGGTCAACCACATGGACGATGAATTGTTAAGCCAGATGGCCGCCGCCGGATGTGTCAGCATCCTCTTCGGAGTTGAAACCGGATACGAAGAGGGGTTGAAAAAAATAAACAAGCCCGTTCATTTGGACCAAGTGATAAATGCGGTTACCTTAGCTCAAAAATATGGGATCATGGTCAAAAGCACATTCATTATGGGATTCCCTTGGGAAGGGCGGGAAGAGCTGAGGATGACAATAGATTTCGCCAAGAAAGTGAACGCAGATTTAACGTTTTTTAATATCGCTGCGCCTTATCCCGGAACGCCGTTCTATGATGAAGTTGTCGCGAAAGGTTTGTTTGAGCAACCCAAGAACTATGACGGACACATCATCCATGGCGCGGAACCCCTGCTCAGAACAACCAAGTTAACCGCTCAGCAACTGAATTATTGGGTGGGCAGGGCCATATTAGAGTTTTATCTTCGACCTTCATACATATGGAAAAAGTTAAAACATGTCCGCGGGTGGAAGGACTTTAAACGTAACTTTCTTTCCGGCGGAAACTTGTTTGAGTTGGCTGTAAAAAAAGTGCTTTTCAATCCATCTTAACCCTTGCCCTTAGCCATTTGAACGTTCATAAACGCGCTTAACTTAAAAAGCCCATGATCCCATTATTTTCTATATTTTTTGCCGGACTATTTATATTGCAGCATTACCATTATCGAAAAGAACTATCCGACTACTCTTTTAACCTTAAGGATTTCTATAAACTCACGCTCTAC
>JAHFBY010000090.1 GCA_023249835.1 Elusimicrobiota bacterium
TCAGGACTATACTCCCGAAGGGTTCAATTATAAAGTTTCTTATTATGGCCAGGACGAGAAACTAATGAACAACCAATTTGGGAACTTCGCCGTTATCCTAAAAACAGCCGATGACCAGGGCCGGCTCTTGAGCGTAGAATGGCTGAACGCCCAGGAAAAGTCATTGATCAAGCTCGACAACCTCTTAACCAACCGAGAACCCGAACTCTACCCTCAAGGTTTTCGATTCTAAAGCGGTTGACATGATTGGGATTTACTGGTATTTTTGAGTTAGGATGGATATTAAAAACACAAAAATCGTTCTGTGCAGCGGCATACGCACCCCCATCGGACACATTGCCCGATCCCTGTCCGGCTTTTCGCCGGAAGATTTACTCGAAAACACCATTCAAGCGCTGATGCAAAAAACATCTTTATACCCTCATGCCGTAGACGGAGTTTTAACCGGTTGGGTTGGGCAAGGATCGATCGCCCCCAACATTGCCCGCATTGCGCTTTTAAAGTCCGGACTCCCGGAAAAAGCCCATGCCATCACCATTCAAGCCAACTGCATATCCGGAATGGAATCGGTTTGCTCCGCAGCCCGGCACATCTTTTCCGGAGAAGGGGAACTTTATTTAGCGGGCGGCACTGAGTCCATGTCCACTTTCCCATATATAATCCGCGGGTCTAGGTCGCTCAAAGAGCTCCGGTCCATTGAAAGCGTAAAAGAAAATTGGCCGCAATTGTGGGACGCTGAGGGAGTGGTGATCAACGACAGCATTGAAGAAGGTTTAATGGACCCTGTTAAATTAATTAACATGGCCGGCACCGCGGAAGTATGCGCGCAAATGTATTCCATCCCGCGCCAAGCGCAAGATGAATACGCCTTGGCAAGCTACACCAAGACGCTGGCTGCGGAAAAAAATGGTTTCTACGCCGGGCATACCATACCCATAACTAAAAATGGCGACACTATTTTAACGCAGGACGAATATCCTTTTTTACGGGAATCTTTGGTAAAAAAACCAAGGATGCTGGAAAAAGCCCCCGCCATGTTTAATTCCCCCGCTTATAGCTTGCAGGACTTCTATTCTCAATATGGCCAACATATTTTGGGAAAATCCTATGAGGAGGGAAAGTCTCAAGCAACGGTTACTTTATTTAACTCCTGCGCGCGCTCAGACGGCGCAGCGGTAGTTATTGTCACCACTCCAGAGAAAGCCCGTGATTTGAACTTAGAAATTTTGGCAGAAATGAAGTCCTGGGCATTTTGGGGGAACAACCCCGCCCACATGGGGATCGCCCCTATTTTTTCCGCTGACATTGCCCTGCAAAGAGCGGGAATTTGTTTTGATGATTTGGGCGACATTGAACTGCACGAAGCGTTTGCAGCGACTTGTCTGTCAATTTTTAAAGTCGGCAAAGAAAAATTCAAACAAAACTGGGAGGATAAGTACCTTGCCAATCAAGTGAACCCTAACGGCGGGACCATTGCGTTAGGCCATCCTTTAGCGGCCACCGGAACCCGGGTGATCTTGAACGCTCTTTACGCAATGAAGAAAAATCCCGATATCAACTACGCCATGGCGCTGGCCTGCGCTTCGGGCGGTTTGGGTGGAGCAATTGTTCTTAAACGGTTTGATGACGGCAGGTCTAAATCTTAAAAATAACGAACTTCTTATCCTCATAAACATTCTGCAAAAGACCTTTCGTCCAAGCATTTAAATCCCAATAAAGATCGTTATATTTTTCCACTTTGTGGCGCAGGACGCCTCCAGAATCCAAGGTGTAGAGGTTCTTGTAATAAAGCACATGTGTTATGCCTTCATTTTTTAAAAGTTTTAACACTGGACCCGCGCCTTGGGCCTTATAAAACTTAGTGGTCGCTAAGACTACGCGAGACTGCCAATAAAATGGATAAACGTCATTGCCTCCAATTAACAGCACGCGGGAATTGGCGCCGAAGTTCTCATTTGCAAAAAGAACTATATGATAATCCGCCAGACAGCTTTTTAAATAACTTTCGCGAGATTCTAAACCTAAAAAGAAAGGAACCCGTTTAGCCGCAAACAAAAGACTGAACGTTAGGGAAGGAAACATCAACGCCGAGACTATTGCGATCCGGATCCATCGATAGTTCCAAACCCTTAAAAACTGCGCCATTCCTCCGCCAATCAATACCGCCGCCAGACCAAAGCTCACCAGGTAATACCTGTTCTCATAAAAGCAATGCGGATAAGGCAAAATATTAAAGAGGATGAAATAATTTAATAGGGCGACAACTAAAGGCAAACGACATGCTTTACGCAAGTGCGGCGTAAAAAACAACGGCAGGAGAAAGGCGAACATAAGGGGTCCTCCGCCATATATGAAATCGCCAAACAATATATTATGATAACCTTCCGCGATCTTTTTTGCGGACAACTTTGAATAAAGCCCTTTTAAATTACTAATTTCAGAGTCCGTAGTTTCGTGACCTTTCCAGCCAAACGCTGAAACTCCAAAAGGCATGACCGGGTTGGAAGAGTAAATCATATTTCGAATTAGCCAAGGACTAAGCGCGGCCAAAGCCAATAACGTTCCCAGGATAGCTGTCCGCAATATTTTGCCGATCGTATATTTAAAATGAAAAATACAGAGGCCCAGGGCAACCAAAAAGAAACTGGCCGTCAGAGCAATACCGGTAATTTTCGTGCAGAGGGTAGCTCCAGCGAAAAACGCGCCGCAATAAAAAAACCGAACATCTTCGCTCCTAATCCATAAATGCAGCGTCCATACCGCTAAGAGGCCGTATAAGAGCGTACCGAACTCAATATTGGCGGTGCCGGAAAGACTCGCGACTATCGGCATAAGATAGAAAAGCGCGCCGGCATAAAATGCAGCGCGCCGGCCAAACAAATCGCGGGCATAAAAATATACCGCTCCCAAACATAAACAGCCCAAAGCATAATGAATAAGTTTTGCCAACAGCACGCGTTTAAGGCATAAAGCGTAAAGATACAGCATGTGAATTAAAAATGGGTAATAGAACACCTTGTCATCTGGAATATCAATGATGCGATGGTTTTGTAAATAGATTTTGGGCATGGTTAAATCATAATGCATTTCCCGGTTTTGGGTAGGCGGAGCATAATTAAAGAGCAGGTTGCTAACCAAAGCAATTCCCACTAGCGCCAGCAAGACAAGGTCCATCCGGGTTGCTCTGGACCGCAATAAGTTAACGGGAAACTGTAGGCATAAGCGGAAGAGTTCTATTATCTCGCGGCAATGGAGCGCGCACAATAAAACTAAACTGCCGTAAAATATCCAGGAATAAAGACCTCCGGCTAAACCCACGGCAAAGGTCAAGGTAGCAATCACCGCTAAACCCAAACCCGTAGCCGCTATTGTTTCCGGATTAGGATCGTTAAAAAGACCGGGGGAAAAAATAGCGAGTATTTTTTTCCCAAGCCCATAGGCGCAAGAAAAAATTGCCCCCAATAAAATCAGGTCCAGACCCAATTCTAACAGCATCATCGGGATAAGAACGCGTCCAGCGCTGCGCTCATGTTATTCCAAAAAGGCAAACCATGATCAATCCAATAGTGCCCGGTAAAAAACTGCACATAATAATCGACCAACAAGAAGACAACTCCAGCCATCAACCAATATTTATTCTTATTTGGATTTTCGGACATTAGCATAGAATGATGATTAATTATACATTATAGTTTTTCATTGATTTAAGATAAAAAGCGCAGTTTCCAAACAATACAGAACGCTTCCCAAATAACGCCGATGGACATCTTGGAACGACCCAGCGTGCGATCCGGAAAAATAATGGGAATTTCCGCAAAACGAAAACCGTTCTGAACGAACCTATAATTCAATTCAATTTGAAAAGAATAACCTCGGGAAGAAAATCGACCCCGGCCCCGTGAACCAGGAAACTGCTGATTAAAATCAAGTTTAGTAAGGGCTTTAGCGCGAAAACAGCGAAAACCGCCCGTCAAATCGGTTAAGGACACTCCCAAAACCGCGCGCGCGTACAGGTTAGCGAACCGGCTCAAAAGCAACCGATGATACGGCCAGCCTTGGATCCCGCCTCCAGCGATATAACGAGATCCAATCGCCACATCCGCGCTGCCAAGCGCTTGAAAAAACTGCGGTAAATAGCTGGGCAAATGAGAAAAATCCGCGTCCATTTGCACAATTGTTTCAAAATTATGCTTGAGAGCGTACCCAAACCCCTCTACATAAGCCGATCCCAAACCTAATTTAGAGTTCCGGTGCAGCACTTTGACCGCAGGATTTTGCGCAGAATAAGAATCCGCGATTTCTCCGGTCCCATCGGGCGAATGATCGTCCACGATCAATAAGCACGATTCCTCAATGTTAGGCAAATAGCGTAAAATTTCCGGAACAATTTTAGGCAAATTTTCAGCCTCGTTGTAAGTGGGCAATATAACTAAGGTTTTCATTTAAAGGGCTTATCCGCGCGGATGATATTTACGGTGGACCTCTTTGAGCCTGCGCTGGTCCACATGCGTATAAATTTGAGTGGTGGTTAAGGAGGTATGGCCCAACAGTTCCTGAATAACCCGCAGGTCCGCTCCATGTTCAAGTAAATGAGAGGCAAAAGAATGTCGAATCATGTGCGGATTTACGGACCGTTGGATACCGGCTTGGCGAGCAGCCTGTCCGAGTTGTCGCCAATACTCATTTCTAGTCATGGGTCGGCCAAGTCTAGATATAAAAAAAGCGTCGGACTGAATTTGTCGGCCTTTAAAACGCGCCTCTTTAACCGCCAGGTAACGACGCAAAAAATGTTGCGCAGACCTGCCCAAAGGAACGATGCGCTCTTTATTTCCTTTGCCAAACACGCGCACAAAACCGCTATCCAAATCTATTTGATTGCTTTTGATGCCCACCAGCTCGCTTACCCGCAACCCCGTGGCGTACAACAGTTCAGTCATAGCTCGAAACCGGACAGCGAGCTCATTTTTCCCGAAAGAGGTATACAGCAGCTTCTCAACTTCACTCTGACTTAAAGTCACGGGCAACCGGCCCAAAACTTTGGGCAGACTGACCTGCGCGCCCGGATCCGCAACCAAAATATTTTCCGCATGCAGAAACCGGTGAAACATTCGAATCGATTCCATAATGCGGTAAAGGCTAGTGGTCTTTAAACCCTCTTCTTTCCGGCGCCAAAGATATTGAGTGATATGGTGGTGTTCTACTTTATCTAATTCAAGCTTTTTATCTTTAAGATTGCGCAGATAAGCAACCAGGTCAGACCGGTAAGCGCTTTGACTGTTTCTAGCGAGATTTCTCTCTAGACGAATATATCTTACAAAGTCTTCCAGCTTTTCTTGCGCGTCCAATGGAGGAGAAAATTTCTCCTATTTACTTTTTTTGGCGGACGCTGCGGCCAAGACCTGTTTAGGAGAATCTTCTTCGGGTTTAACCGCATCTCCACTGTTAGGTCCAAGCATTTTATTGCGAATGGCTTGTTCTAAATCATTAGCCAAGTTCGGTGCATTTTTTAGAAACGCTTTGGCATTTTCCCGTCCTTGTCCAAGACGTTCTGTGTTATAAATATACCAGGTCCCAGAACGCTCCACAATGCCGGACTGTTCTCCTAAATCAAGCAAGAACGCTTCCCGCGGCACGCCTTCGCCATGGATCATTTCGAATTCTGCAATCTGAAATGGCGGGGCCACTTTATTTTTCACCACTTTAACAACGACGTTATTGCCAATAATTTGTTCGCCCACCTTAATTTTTTCGCGCGATCGAATATCTAACCTTAGGCTAGAATAGAACTTTAATGCCAAACCGCCCGGCGTGGTTTCCGGATTTCCATAAAAAACCCCTATTTTCTGACGGATTTGGTTTATGAAGATAAGACAAGTATTGGATTTGGAAATAGTGGACGTTAATTTACGCAAGGCCTGAGACATGAGCCTGGCTTGCAGCCCCACATGTGAATCTCCCATATCTCCGGCAATTTCCGCCTGGGGAACCAAGGCTGCAACCGAATCAATCACCACTACGTCCACTGCTCCGGAACGGACCAGCTTTTCAGTGATCTCCAGGGCCTGTTCGCCGGAATCCGGCTGAGAAATAAAAAGATTGTCAATATCCACTCCCAACTTTTTGGCGTAAGCTGGATCCATGGCGTGTTCCGCGTCAATATAGGCGGCAATACCTGCATTTTTTTGCGCTTGCGCCACAATCGAAAGGCAAAGAGTGGTCTTACCGCTTGATTCTGGCCCATAAATTTCAACCACGCGGCCACGCGGCACGCCGCCAATGCCGATCGCCACGTCCAAAGGAAGTATCCCCGTAGAGATCACTCCCACTCCGGAAACCCGGCTATTTTTTTCACCCAACTTCATAACCGCTTCTTGTCCAAAATCTTTTTTGATTTGGGCTAAAGCCAAATCCAATGCTTTTGCGCGTTCATCTTTACTCATAATCTCCTCCTTTAATAATAGTTCTATATTAGTAATTCGGCCGACAATATTCAAACACGACCGTACTTAAACCCCGGTTAAAAGTTTACCACTTCCGCTAAATTCAGGGCGATGGGTTATTTTTATCAATCTGTGCAGGAAACCTAGACTGGTCTGGCAAAAGTTCATTAAAGCTGCGCATGATCTGTTCAAAGTCAACGAGGTAATCTAAATAAGAGTCTTCAGGCGCGGCGCAGGAAAGCATGAACCCAACCTCATCTCCCCGCTTCTTACCCTGCACAAAAAAAAGAATTTTAAAATAAGCGGGC
>JAHFBY010000459.1 GCA_023249835.1 Elusimicrobiota bacterium
ATTACCTCCGTATCGCATAAGAGGCTCGCAGAATATAAGGCGTTTTCCATTTCCCGTAAATTGCCCGGCCAGGGATAGTCGAGTACGGCGCGCAACACCTTATCTGACGCGGTGATCCGGCTCTTTTTAAGAGCGATCGCGTTCCTTTGCAGGAAATGGCGCACTAAAAATTCTTTCTCCTCTCTGGGCCTGTTTCGCAAAGGCGTCAAATGAATAGTCAACGCAGATAAACGATAAAAAAGGTCTTCCCGAAACGCCCCTTTACAAATGCTTTCTTTTAAATTTTCATTGGTGGCGGCGATAAGCCTGATATCCAATTGAATATTTTTGCGGCCCCCTAAACGCATAATGGTATGATCTTCAATAAACCGCAAAAGTTTAGACTGCATGACCAAGGGCACGTTGCCGATTTCATCTAAAAAAAGGGTTCCGCGGTTAGCGAACTCAAAGCGTCCGGCCCGGGCGGTATCGGCTCCGGTGAAAGCGCCTTTTTCATGGCCAAAGAGCTCGGACTCAAATAATGACTCTGGAATTGACGCACAGTCTACCACCACAAACGGAAAGGGGTGGCGGGCGCTTTTTTGATGAATATATTGGCTCAAAAGCTCTTTTCCGGTTCCGCTTTCCCCCAAAATCAGAACCGCTCCCGAACCTTTAGCGAACTTATCTGCGACTTCCAAGATGCTTTTCATGGCCGGGGTATGCGCGACAAAGTCCTTAGGAAAACCAGACTGAGTATAACCTTGCTTAACGTTTAACGCGCTCACTGGCGACTCTTGCGGAGAAGGCTTATTCAACTGCGGAGACTGATATTTTTCAATAGCCTGCTTGATCATTTCATGACTTAAAGGCTTTACTAAATAGTCAACAGCGCCGGTTTTCATAGTGGCCACCACAGACTCTACCGTTTGGAACCCCGTAACCATCACCACCCGAGTGGACGGAGATAGTTCTAATATTTTAGGAAGCGCGCTAATGCCGTCGATCCCCGGCAGACGAATATCTAAAAATAAAATGGCGACGGCGGTTCCGGACTCAAAGGTAAGCAAAGCGTCTTCCACGCATTTAAAGTGGAGAAACGAAAACCCTAAATCCTGCACGATCCTGGAAAATATAATCTCCACGCCGGCTTCGTCGTCAATGACCATTACCAAAGGCCCGTTTTTTTGATCCGTTAGACTAACGCTGTTATTCATCATTGATCAATATTTAACCTTTGCCAATATTTGCGAATCCAAGGCGCCTTCTAACTTTACGCAAGGGATATAGAAATGAAAAAGGGTTGACTTAACATTATTTTTTTCTTCGCTTTCAACCCAAATCAAAGCGCCGTGCTGGTCCATCACTTTCTTAACGATAGCCAGGCCCAAACCGCTGCCGTTTTCCTTGGTCGTAAAAAACGGCATGAAAATAGCGTCGATGTTTTCCGTTTTAATTAAGCTTCCCGTGTTGCCGATAACGACGTGCACCACTTTATCTTGGGAAACGAAGTCGGGCGGGGGAGGCTCCAATTTACTTTTTACGGTCAAAGTTTGGCCGGTTTGAGCGCCGATCGCCTGGAGCGCGTTAACCACGATATTTTCAAAGGCTTCCCGCAAAATATGGGGGTCGCAAGCGATGTCGGGAACTTCCGGGTCCAGCTCTTTACTCACCTTTACATTTTGAATTTGAAATTGAACGGAAATAGACGACAAGGTCTCTTCCAATATGCGGTTTAGGTTTTCCGTTGTTTTTTGCAGTTCATAGCTGCGGGAAAAAGCAATGAGGTCGGAAGTGATCCGCTCTAAAGAACGGGTTTTATCAATAATAGCGGTGGTGATTTCTTTTAATTCCGGGGGCAACTGATCAACAATTTTAGTGTCCATATACTGCGCGCACATGGATATGACGGAAACAGAATTTCGCATTCGGTGAGAAAGCCAAGCCGCTACGGACCCAAGCGCCGCTAACTTTTCTTGTTCAATGAGCTTTTTTTGAGCTTCGGCCAGCATTTTTTTAAGCTCCACCTTTTCCACGCATTTTCGCATGGTGTTCAGCAAGGTGGTCCCCGAAAGAGGTTTGGTCAGATAATCGTAGACCCCAGACCGCAGCGCTTCTACTGCGGAAGGCAGGCCGCCGTAAGCGGTCATGAGGATGACTTCCACCTTGTAATGCAGGTTTCGGCATTCCTTGAGCAGC
>JAHFBY010000091.1 GCA_023249835.1 Elusimicrobiota bacterium
TTTTTCCATTGTTGGCACGATAGCCGTAATCGGTCTGATCGCGGCTTTTATCATAACCAACCTCCAAAAAGTGAAGAAAGAGGCCTGGGAAAGATATTCTGCCGGACAGAACTGGCTATTTGCCGGCAATCCGCAAAATGCGGTCAACATGTTCAACGAAGTCATCACTAATTATCCGCAAACACCGGCTGCAGTCTATGCGCTTATTGGTAAAGCCGATCTATTATACCGGCAAAGAAATTTTAAAGAAGCCGCTCAAGCTTATGAAGAGGCCCTATCAAAAAATCCCAATAAAGTGATTTTACCGTTCATTTATTCCGGGTTGGGAGTGGCTCAGGAAGACGCGGGCAACAATGATGCGGCTATCCTCAATTACAAGAAGTTTATCAGCGAATTTCCCGACCATTTCATGGTTCCTAAAATCTATGAAGATTTAGGCAGGGCCTATGAACTCGCGCTAAATCAAGACGCTGCCAAGCAAACTTATGAGAAAATTATCACCATGTATCCCAGCACTCCCTGGTCAGAGTGGGCGCGCGCGCGTTATCAAGCATTAGCGCCTCAGCCTTTCCAATCAGCTCCTAATTCGGAAAACAGTCATTAATCCATGGATAAAAAAATAAATTGCGCCTTTTGGTCAAAGTTAATAAGTTCATCTCTACTCTCTATCTTGACCGGTGTAAGTCTAACTCACAGCGCCACTAAACTCGATATCGGCGCGGAATACCGTTTACGCGGCATCCAGTTAAACAATCCCACCTATGCCTCGGAATTGCCCATTGACACTGGAAAAACCATAAATTACAGCTATTATTCCAACCGCGCAAAAGTTTATGTTAAAGGAAAATTTGATTCCGGCGTTGAGATTGGAACTGTACTGCAAGCCATTGGGGTGTCCGGGTCTACCGGACCTATTTTAAATCGTTATCCTGACGAAAAATTTGTTCCTTTTATAGAAAACGCTTACCTTAAAGCGAACGATGTTATGGATTGGCCTATCAACCTAACTTTTGGCCGGCAGCCCTACGCTTGGGGCAATGGGATGCTCTTATCTGACGACGATTTAGGTTTTAACGGCATCCGCGCTGATATTGGACCCTATTGGGGAGTACGATCATATCTCTTCGCGGCAAAAGCCCAAGACAAATTGATTGGAGAACTAAACAGCGACATCTACTTAGGTGGGCTTTCTTATGATTTTGGCATTCATAAAGTCCTGCTGGGCACTATTTTGGAAAAAGATCAAACCGGATCTAACTATACGGACATTTCCAAGATCATGGACAATCCAAGTTCTTCCACAAACTCGGTAACCTCCGACAAGATATCCCGCCAATTCATCGATCTGCAAATTTCAGCAAGACTTGAAAAAGGCGCATTTTACAATTTAGAATACGTCATGCAAAGAGGTTCGGCGGAAGTGCCCGGGCGCAGCATTAAGCTAAGCGGTTCGGCGCTTAGCTTTGAAGGCGGTTTTGATTTTATTCACCCGCGCTATAAACGCATGATATTAGCGTTTGTGTTCATGCAAGGTTCAGGGGACAAATCGTCTACATCGGACGAGAACGAAAAATTTAACCCTTCCTTCGGCCATAAATATGACGGGCTGGAATATTCGGGCTATGGCGATTTTTTTGCCGCCACGCCCTACTCTTTCTTCAATCAAGATAAAATTATCCTTCCCGTTAAAATTGGAGATAAAATTATTTCGCAGCACAATTACACCACAATGTTTTCCGGTTTACGAATGTTCGGGTTCCGCGGATCCGTCAACCCGTGGGAACCGTTTACAGCGGGCTTAGAGTTTTATATATTTACCGCTTTGGAGACCCCAGACATTCGTAACGGCGCTCCCACTACCATTGACGATAATGAAATTGGGCGAGAAATGGTGATCAGCGCGTCTTACCTCTATTCCAATCGATTAAAATTCCTGCTGCGATGGGGAAAACTATTTCCCAGCGTTAACTTAAACAATATTGGTTCATCCCGCATAACGTTTGAAGTTTCCGGAAAATTTTAAAAGACTACCTACCGTTTAAACATGCACAAAGTTCACCTCGCCCTTATCTGGCACCAACACCAGCCATTCTATAAAGACTTAAGAACTCAAAAAGCGGTCATGCCCTGGGTTCGACTGCATGCGACTAAGGACTACTATGACATGGTCGCGATTTTAGATCAATACCCTAACGTTCACTTTACGGTAAACTTAGTGCCGTCTTTGGTCTTTCAGTTAAAAGATTTTGCGGATAACGCACTCAGCGATCCTTGGCTTGAACGCACCTTAATCCCAGCGGACAAGTTAACTTCAGAAGATCAATGTTGGATATTAGAACACTTTTTTTACTGCAATTGGGACACCATGATTGGCCCCAACCCACGGTTTAACGAACTATTAGAGAAACGGGGCCGACGCGCCAATAGCTCTGATTACAAAAAAATTTGCGCCTATTTTTCAGTTCAAGACTTTTTAGACTTACAGGTTTGGTTCAATCTGGCCTGGATGGACCCTTATTGGCAGGACCACGATCCTCTCATCCAATCGCTTTACAAAAAAGGACGCGGGTTTGAAGAAGAGGACAAAATTAAAATTATTGATAAGCAACGCGAGATCTGTCATAAAGTGATTGAAAAGCATTCTGAACTTTGGCGCAAAGGCCAAATAGAAATTTCTACAACTCCTTTTTACCATCCCATTCTGCCGCTCCTGTGCAATACGGACAGCGCGCAAATGGCCATGCCCGGATCCCTTAAACCTAAAACCCCATTCGAGCGGCCAGAGGACGCCCGCCAACAGGTAAAAAAAGCGTTGGACTACATGGAACAAATTTTTGGGCAACGCCCCAAAGGGATGTGGCCGTCGGAAGGTGCGGTCTCCGCAGAGTCTCTTGGCATTATTCATGAATCCGGCATCCAATGGACGGCAACGGACGAGGGCATTTTATTTAACTCATTACGCTTAATGAATGATGAAGCCACGCGATCTCGAACAGTGCTCTACCAACCTTTTAAGGTAGATTTAACTGATGGCACCAAAAACCGCAATTCCATACAGATGATCTTTCGCGACCATTCTCTTTCAGACGCCATTGGCTTTGTTTATTCGCGCATGGACCCGCAAGCAGCCGCAGAAGACCTGATTACGCACTTAATTAAGATTGGGGAAGCGATGAACGAAAGCGTTCAACCTCCGCTGGTTTCAATAATTCTAGATGGGGAAAACTGCTGGGAGTTTTACCATAGGGACGGCGCCGATTTTTTAAATGCCCTTTATTCACGATTAAATAACCATCCTAAAATTCAAACAACAACGGTCAGCGGCTATTTGCAGCAATATCCGGCTCAAAAAAGTTTAACCCAAGTTTGGTCAGGTTCCTGGATCAATTCCGATTTCTCTATTTGGATTGGGCACCCGGAAGACAACCAATCTTGGGATCTTTTGACTGAAGCTCGAGAACTAATTGCCAAAGAGGAAAAAATTCATCCGGAATTGAGCCAGGACCCTGCGTTTTTAAGCGCAAAAGAATCGCTTTATATCGCGGAGGGGTCAGATTGGTGTTGGTGGTACGGTGACCAGAACTCTACTGTTCAAGATGAGCTGTTTGACGAACTCTTTCGCAGTCACATTAAAAATATTTATAAATCTCTGCAAAAAGAGCCCCCGGAAAAGCTAAACTTAGCCATTAAGAAAAAGCAGCCTAAAGGTCTGCACCTTTTGCCGCGCGGAATGGTCCACCCCAAAATTGACGGGCTGGTGACCAATTATTATGAATGGCGTACAGCCGGCTCCTATAAACCCATTGGCGGCGGGGGCGCTATGCACAACGCCAAAAACCTAATTTCCCAAATCTATTACGGATTTGATCTAGACCACTTATATTTGCGGGTTGATTTTAACCAAATACCCAATGGCGCTGATTTTGCAGATTTAAATTTAAAAGTGTTATTTCACAATCCATCTGAAAAAGAATGCCAAGTCATTTGGGAACAAGCTATTAAAAATGATCTTAAAAGCTATCCTAAAACACAAGCTATTTGCAAAAATCTAACTAATCAAACTCAGCAAACAATTCAGGCCCAAACCAACAAAATTTTAGAGTTAGCTGTACCCTTTAAATGGCTTAAAAAAGAGCCTGACGAACCAATAGAATTTGCCATACAATTAAGTAAAAACAACATTCCGATAGAACGCGTTCCAGCAGAAATCAATCTCCAGTTTGACCGTCCGAACCCCGATTTTGGTTCAGACAACTGGTCTGTATAAGGTTTATTAAACTGGGCCTGCTTTTAAGGTCACGCCAAATATTTTGGCGATGGATACAATAGCCGCGGCCTCTGTTGAATTTGATAATGCTTTCATAAGATCATTGTGGTAAGGTGTTTTCTAGTTAACTTCATTCCACTCGATGATAAGCCTGTTGTTCACCCAAAAGAGTGAACGCTTTCTTGCTTGAAAAACAAATGAGAGAGAACGTTCCTCACCGATATTTTTACCTAAAACGTGTATATCAAAAACCGCGAAATTTTCTCCTCTGTTCGGGTCACGACACGAAGGGTATTTAACACCTTTGACTTCAGGGTTCATCCTAATATATTCATGCGAGGCGGTAAGATTTTTGCGATCCGTTAACGCCCTCACATGTGGATGTCTCATTAAATCGGTGACCTTTTTTTCATTTAATGAGAGAGAAAAAAGCGTTCGATTGCCGGTTTCATCTTCTGCTCCAAGATGGAGTCTCTCGCGTATAAAATAGTAGGCGTGTTCATACAGTGCGGTATTAGCGAATTTTGAGGAATATAAAACACGAATATCTGACTCAGGAGGTTTAAAGCGCGCTTGATAATGTGCTTCTACAGGAATAGGATAACGAAAGGGTGTTGAGATTAAGAGATGCCAACTATCCACAAATTGATCTGGCTTGGCAGCTTCCAATAAAGATTCAAGCTGAACAGCGTTTTCCGGAGAGGATGTAGACGCATAGGCGTACAACGGTGCTTGAGGTTGGACTATACGATAAACAGAGATCATGCACCGCGCCCGCGCACATAATCCAAATATCGTCGAATTTGTATAAGCCCTTCAACCGAACGGCGCATGGAAACTGCTGGCGCCTCGCCTAATCCAGGATGACGAGTTTCAAGCCATGCCTTTTGTTTTACTGGCGATGAAAACATCGCAAAAAGACTCCGGTGAATCGCAAGAAGGTGGAGGACAGTTTCCGTGTCTGGAGTAAAAGATCCTGGAGGCTCAACGGGCACACGATTGGCACGGAGCCAGTGATTGACCGTGGTTCGCGAGATGTGAAGGAAACTTGCAACATCCACATCAGACAACTTCCATTCTTTTTTTAAAGTGGTTAAAGCTTCTGCCACGGCCTGTGAAGCTTTTTGCTGATGAAAAACAACCTTATCGAGAAGAGTTCCCTTTTCAGGGGGGGATAGAGTGATTGACATGAATTTTCTCCTTTTCTCACATTATACCACAAGTACCTGTTTTGTCAATATATTGTATTTATGCTAAATTAATCATACCCGATTATTAACTTGAAATGGTAGGACTAAAAAATCACTCTTCTAACAACATAAACTTTCAAGGCAATATCCTTTTTTACTTCAATATAACCCCAAGCGGTATCTTTTACCAACGTACCGAATAAGATAGCGGTCATATATTGCGTTACAGGAAACATCCATTACCGGATGCGCGGTGCAGTAAAACTAATTTAAAACGATAAAACAGAGGTTTTGAGAGGGCAAATCCGTTCCCCCTTTGACCCATAAAAAAGTTCCTATTCTTGGTAAGGGGGGAATCATTTTTATTCATGGCCGTTCATTATTTTTATGCCACTGAGACCAGTTTTATTTCATCGGGAACAATCATTAATCTGCCATGTAACATTCGTGCAGCTTTTTCATAATTACTCAAAAGATGATCAGTTTTTGGTTTTTCAAGTTTTGAAATATGAGCTTGTTTTACATGAAGATTGCTCGCCACTTTTTCTTGAGTAAAACCACGTAGCCGCCGAAGAATAGCTAACTGAGACGACAGTGGAACTTTTGCCAATTCTTCCAAGTAAGCAGATGCATATTCAGGATCACGCCTAAGTTGTTTTGCAACGTCTTGATCAAACGGAGAGCGAACATTTTTTTTCATTTTAAGTTCTCCTAATCTTCCCGGATAGGATATTTTGCATTCTATTGAAAGCAAGGCTTAAATCTCCATCCGGGGTCTTGTTTTTCTTTTTCTCAATTAAATGAAGTAGCTAAATCTCCTGCTTTTTCACACAAAAGAAGATCCTATATGCAACTCCTTGGTGCTCACGAATAAGTTCCCACAAAGGCTCATGGCCTTTCATTATTTTTATCGTTACAAACTGAGGGCGCGGCCAAGTAGCCGCAAGCATCTGCATATCAAAATCTAACTTTGCGGCAGACTTTTTACGCTGGCCATCATTACGCAGTTTAATGAGGTCTTTATGAACAAATCCATCCTCCCAACCAGGGTAGTAACCAATTATCATGATATTCTTTTATAAGTATATTCCATAAAGAGAATAAAATCAAGTGGGGTAGGGGGGGGGTAGGTCTCGAACCACCTCTTATTTAATCATCCCCAGGAAACATGATGGTAAACCCTTTCCGCCCGTTAAAAACAACCACAAGCTTGACTGCTTTTTTAAGTTCGGCCAGCAGTTCCCGATTTTGAATTCCATATTCCTGCA
>JAHFBY010000460.1 GCA_023249835.1 Elusimicrobiota bacterium
GACTTGCTTTGGATCCCGGTGCAAAAAACTTGGAAATTAAACGAGCGCCACTATGGCGCGCTCCAGGGTTTAAACAAGGCGGAAACCGCTGCCAAGTTTGGCGATGAACAGATTAAAATTTGGCGCCGCAGCTACGACGTCCCGCCTCCGGCTTTGGAAAAATCCGATGAGCGCTACCCGGGGCATGACGAGCGCTACAAATCGCTTTTGCCGCAAGAGCTGCCGTTGACCGAATGCCTCAAGGACACGGTGGAGCGATTCGTGCCTTATTATCAAGAGCGCATTGTCCCGGAACTGCGCGCGGGCAAAAAAATCATCATCGCGGCCCACGGCAACACCTTGCGGGCTTTGGTGAAATACTTAGATAACGTGTCCGATGCCGACATCGTCAACTTAAACATCCCCACGGGAGTGCCCTTGGTCTATGAACTGGACGATAACTTAAAGGCGATAAAGCATTATTACCTGGGCAACGCAGAAGAGCTTAAAGTCGCCATGGAAGCCGTGGCCAACCAGGGGAAAGCGAAGTAGAGCGGCAGGGTCGTTTACAATGCAGCGCCTCATCCTCTTTTTAGCGTTCAGCGGTTTGTGTTTAAAACCGTCCTTCAGTTTCGCCTCCACGCCCGGTCTGGTGAACGTGGAGGTTACTGAATCAGTCCAAGACGGCGCAATGATTCAAGGGGACTTTTGCGCGCCGGTCTCAGGCGCCGTGGCCTGGGATGTGATCACTGATTATAGCAGCATTTCCCGTTACGTCGGCTCCATTGACTCCTCAAAGATCAAAGAAAAAACTAAAGATGTGATTTTAGTGGAGCAAACCTTGCAAACCCAACTTTTGTTTTATAAGAGTAAACTTTCGGTTTTGCTGGAGGTTAAGGAAACCCCTTATTCCGAAGTCAGTTTTAAGGACATATCCAAGCAGAGTTTCCAAGCTTATTCCGGTTCCTGGCGCATTGCGCCAAACGGCAACTGTCAGCTTGTCGGCTATCGGGCGCAGATCAAAAACAGCGTTCCCTTGCCCAGCTTCATGCGCAAGAAATTTTTTAAAGCCAACATCCAAACCATGCTCTCAGAGGTACAGGCAGAAATGCTTTCTCGCCAGGCTAGAGTCCAAACATTAAAAAATTAGCCAATTACAAGTCTCAAACTTGGCGCTACCGAACCAGAAATTATCGATTTTTTACTGTCTATGTGCTAAGGAGCATAAAATTCATGATTGGCTGGATAGATTCAATGGGCTCAATTGAAACTGGCGCCATTATTTTGTCTAAATTATTAATAATTAATTGGCGGGCGCTGCGGATAGATTCTCTATCTGGAAATGGGTCCGTGTCCGTGTAGGGTTGAAACAAACGGCGTTGCGGACTGCTGGGCGGGATTTTAGGGTAAAGTTCCCTTTGCAATGCCCTAAATTGATCTTGATCCTGATCTAAGGGGGCGGAGAAATATTGGCGAACCGCTCGGCGCGTTTCGGGGTCGGCTAGGAGTAAAAGCGAACCCTTTTGTAATTCCCTTAAATTTTGACGCGTTTCACGAAAAAATGACAAAACCAGGTTTCGGTCATAATGGTCCACTTTCACAAATTGGTTGCGTAACGCGCCTAACGCTAGATGAGCGCTATTTGATAGGAGCTGGTCCAAACGGTGAAAGACTTCCATTAAGTCTTTAAACAAATTTTTTTCCCAGTCTAAATCTCGCCGGGTGGGCAGCCCGCAATAATTAAACCATTCAAAAATCGCTATGCCGTAGCCTTCGCCAATTTCCGTGCCCCTGCGAAAATAACTTTTAATAACCTCTTCGTCAAAAACAAGGATTGGGTCACCGTGTCTGGAAAGCACGGTTCTTTTTTTAGTGTGCTGTAAGCGCCATTCCATGTGGCCTAAAAGTTGGGGACCATAAGTTCGGATGAACGCTCTTAACTGCTGTTGAAAAGCGCGATATTTTGCGCGCATTTCCGGATTGTTAACAACAGGTTCCGCAAGTTGGTGATGACCTAACTTTAAAAGATTAAACGTGCCGGGTTTGGGGCCGGCGTTATGGAACAGGTATACGGCATCATAATGTTCGGGAGTGTCTTCAATCTGGAAAATGTTCGAGGTCGCTGATCCGTGCACTAATGACGCGTCTCCTTCCGCGTCGCCATAATAATTTTTATGAAAGCTCAAAGTCATTATTTG
>JAHFBY010000092.1 GCA_023249835.1 Elusimicrobiota bacterium
CGGAAAGGGATATTCAGCGCCGGCAAGACGAAAAGATACGGCTCACGGAAGAGAACAGGGTTCAAAACAGCCAATTGTTGAAAAAAAGCAATGATTTAAGGGAACTCCGGGCAAAGATTGCGCTATTAGAAGAAACTTTACGAGAAAATCAAGTCGCGTTGGATGAAATAAAATTGCCTGACCCGCAAAGACAAAACTACGCAGCTCATTTTAGGCCTATAGCTGTAGAAAATGATGACGATGAAGAGGAAGAAAAAAAAGAGACACTGGCGTTGAATCCCATCACCCCAACGCAAAGGGTTATGCAAATCCAGCCGCCCGCAACGAACACCCCAATAACAAACGCAATCCATGTTGATCCCAACCCTGCCAGCCCATTATATTTTTGGTCCAGATACAGGCCCCTGCTGCGGCAGGTTGAAGAGGGGCTGGAGCAATTGGCATTAGACTTGGCAGAGTATGAAATAGCTCATCGGGAAACCTTTGCCCAAGGCCGCCCACCCAGAACCGAAAGGGAAACGGTTTTTCACGCGCTGGGCGCGCAATACCGAACTTTGGAGGAACGATACCTCCGGCTGCAACAAACGGAACAAATCCCGGACGACGCCCAGGCGGTCAGAAACCTGGAAGTTTTGGACGCAGAAATTATTGACATTAGGGAACGCGTGGCTCAAGCAGATGAAAAGCTGAGAAGAGATAAATCCAATCTGAACCAACTTTCGGCATTAAATGAAAGTCTGGTCCCTTTGCGCAAAAACCAGGACCAGCTTGGCAAAGAGGTTCGGAAATTGGCCGGAGACCTTCAGCGCGTGACACTGCAGTTGGCGGACATGGAAAACGAAGAGCAGCGCTTAACGCAGCAAGAAATTGATCGTAAAGCGCAAATAAATCCAGATCGAGAAATGAAAGCGATCCTGACCGACCCTCCGGAATTGATTTGTCCGATTACCCAAGATTTGATGCGACAACCGGTTAAAGCGTCGGACGGAATTTTTTTTGAAAAAGAGAGTATCGAACGTTATTTTGCGGACCGGATAAATCAAAACAATCACCGGACCTATCGTTTCCTAACTGTAGACGAAAGTCCTTTAACGAGACAGCGGATTACGGTTTCCCCGGAAGTAAACCGTGATAAAGAAAATGAGATTACGATTTTCCGCGAAAAAATTATCCAACGCGCTTTAACGTTAACGCCAATCTATTTAAGAATGAGAGAACCGGACACTGACAGCGCCAAAGAACTGATCGGAAGAGCCGCGGCCCTTAATTGGGAAAGAAACGCAACGATAATAGAGGCGATCGACGCTTTGAATCAAATATGTTTCATGGCGGAAAAGAATAAAATTCTTATTGATCCTCCAGAGTTTAAATGTTCAATTACCTTGGGATTAATGAAGAAACCGGTAAAAGCGTCTGACGGCTCTTTTTTTGAAAAAGCAGCGATCAAACGTTACTTTCACGACAGCCAGAATGAAACAAGCCCTTTAACAGGGCAGCCAATTACGTTTGTCCCATTGACTAACCGGGGCAAGAAAAATGAGATCACAAAGTACAGGCAAAAAACCATGCAACGCGCTTTAGAGTTGGCCCAATATTATCTGGACCAGCGCGATCCGCAAAACGCCCAAGCGCTCACAGATAGAGCCGGGATTCTAAATTGGGAAAACGCGCCCGCGATCATTGAACGGATCAACGCCCTTGTCTTGAGGATTCAACAAACCTCTCCAGTCGTTAGTTTCCGGGGAAACTTTGACCGGGATACTCATGCGCAGACCATGGCTGAAACCGAAACGTTCATGAAGCAGCAAGGAGTTCTAACCGTAGGGTCTTCCATTGACCTAGACAACGAGCAGTCCGCTTTAGTCCTTTTGGCAACATTTGCCTGCCTCGCCATTAATAAAAACCAGGCCGTGCGAGTCAGGACTACTAAGACGATAGAAGGAAAAAATGCACGGGCAGAATTTGTATTCATCCCCCACGCCAGTTTAAATTCAAACCTTCCCGAAGAGTTGGCCCGGGGCGAAAACGGAACCTACGCCCTAGCCGTTCTGGGGCAAAGCGCACAAACGATTTTAAATACCCTCAACCATGAACTTGAAGAAGGTTCCCTGTGGACACAGTTGGATCAAAACCTTTTTCAAGCAGATACTTCGGTTAACGCAGATCAAGGACTGAACCATCTTTTTCACGCTTTTGCCCACTTCTTGTATCCAACAGCGGAAGGAAAAATAGACGACTTAACTGCGGATCAATGGGAGCTGTTCATGGTTAAGGTTTTGGAGCTCTTAAACCCTAATCTGTCCGGGCTGTTTAGGAGCGCGGTAGATTTTAAGCGCTTGCCGCGCGCTCAAATTTTGGCTTTAAACTTCGTTCTCCGCAACTATCCGGGAATCCGCCCGGTCCTAATAGTTGCCGCCGCCTGGGCGCAGTTGTCCCCCCAACTTAGAAATGCGACTCATTTCATATGGGTCCGCATCCGCTCCCAACTAGCCCAAAAACCAGAATCCGAAATGTCAAGGACCAGTATATCGGTTCAGGAACTTTATTCTAAAATCCTATCCATATTAGGACCGGAATCGTTAGCCTTGCCGGAAAGTTTAGCTAAGAACATACTTTATGTTGTGGACCTTGAAGGATACAAAGGCAACCCCGAGCGCCTGCAAAACTATTTAAACTGGATAGGAAGGATGCGCAGTGAAAAGAGCGCTCTCATACCCATTGTGCTGGGCAGCGACCCCACCATCCAAAGTTTAGGCGTGAGGGTTCCCCCCACAGTCTTGCGCGCGCAAACCACGGAGAAATTGATTGCCCTGGCTAAAGGTTGGTCTAAACGAGCAACGATCATCTATACTTACCGGCCTAAGATATGGAAAGAAGGCGAACTGGGCCGTTGCGCGGACCAAGTTCTGGACTTTAATCAAACCTCCGCCGCAATAGGCGGCATACGCATCGAACTGGGCAACGTAAACGCAATGTTTCTGGCGACCCAGATATTTTTACAGCAGCAGTAAAATATCCGTTGAAGAAATGATCAAATCTTTGGCGCATACAGTAAATAGACTATAGATGAAAAACAAGTCAAACAATAAAGGCTCGTTTAAACCCCCTGCGCTTGATAAACGGACTGAACTGCGCTTATTAATGGGGACCTTGGCCTTTATTTTTGCCTTAAACGTCTATTTGTTGGTTCAGCAGCAAAAGACGGGCGACTATTGCCTGCCACCGTCTAGGGGGTTCCTCCCGTACTTTTCCGACGCCGTTCAAAATATTGGACTCATGTTGCAGGGCTATAAGAACGGCTATTGGCGCACCGTCCTAGGCTATTCTATTTTTCTAATGATGAGCTCGTTTTTTGTTTCTATGGGGAGGGTCGCTTTTAATAGGCTGTTCTCCATAAAAGGAGCCGCGCCATTTTTTGCGCAAGAGCTCAGCGTTTTAGAAAGCGCTTCACTCTATTATATTTTAGGGTCGTTGATCGCAAGTTTGTTATGGTTTGGTTTAGGCTTAATCGGTTGGCTAAATGTTGGAATGGGCCTAACTTTCGGAGGTTTAGGGTTAGCCTTACTTTGTTGGCAGATTAAAAAATCTCAAGTTTCAATGACCTCCTTAAAGTCAAAGCTTTTGCAATACTGGCGTGAGGTAACGCTCATTGAAAAGGTTTTGACGGTTTTCATAATGACGTTCCTGGTTTTGCTCTCTACCATGTCTGTCCGGCTTCAGACCTATTCGGACACGCTTTTAACCCATTTAGTTTTGCCGAACTATTACATTAAAGAAGGCCTGGTTGCCGCTTACCCTTATCACATCCATAGCTACTTTCCTCAGAATACGGAAATGTTGGTGATGTGGTGCTTGCTTTTAGGATCCGAGATGGCAGCGGCACTGACAGTATGGGGGTTTCTAATTGCCTGGGTGTTATTAGCGTGGGGTTTCATTAAACGCCAAACCAATAACCTCATAGCGCTAGCGACGCTTCCGGCTTTTCTGTCTGCGCCCGTGTTCTTGTGGTTTTCTACAACGATTAAGAGTGACTTTTCAACGGGAACCTTCATCTTCGCTCATTACTGCGCGATGGTTGAGGCCATCAACCAAAAGAACTCCAGTCCCAATGCCTCCAAACGATGGGCATTGCTGGCAGGCGTGCTTTGCGGCGGCGCCGTTGGTCATAAACTCAACGCCCTGTTCGCTTTTATATTTTCTTCGCTGTTGTTTGCGGGATTGGACCTATATGCATGGAAAAAAGAAAGCCGCAAAACGTTTTTAACGCTTCCCTGGCTTTTAGGCTGCGCATTGAGCGTCGCCCCCTGGTTCCTGAGAGCTTTCCTCGTCACAGGAAATCCGATTTATCCCTACTTAAATGAATTCTTCGGAGCGGCAGCTGTAAAGCCCTGGCATACCGCAATTGAGCAAGGAAACTCGTTATCTAGTTTGGGAGTGGGCGGAGCATTGCTTTTTATTAAGCAAGCATTAGGGATGTCCTATGTAAATGGCACTATCCAACCTGCTGATTGGGGCGCTAGTTTATTGTTGATTTTACTCGTGGTAATGGTTTTTTGTAGCGAGATGAATTTAGGGCTTCGCCTTGTCATAACCACTGCGGGGATTAGCCTAGCTTCCATTTTAACTTATTCGCTGGCTATGCGATACATGATTGGTTTCCTGGTTTTTCTAATAGTCGTGCCAACTGCATGGACCTTGAAATATTCCTTAAGGGAAAAGAGCTCGATAGTTTTCATCGCGTTGTTCGTAATCATGTTTTCATTTTGCCAGACTATTTTTAGAACGAACATAGTTGATATCCTGCAAGACTGCGTTTACACAATTCTTTCTGGATTTAATCTTGGCAATTTCAATACGAACGACGCCGGGATGGATGATTTAAGGTGGTTAACTTACATTATGAACAAGAGGTGCCCAGATGGCGGCAAAACAATTTATCTGGGCGTCAACTATGCTTACGGGTTGAACAAACCGTTCCTATTTAGTTCCGATTTGGACAAAGATGTGCTCGGAGTAATGGGAGAACAGGCCGGTTCTGCCGGCCAATTGCAGGATAAACTTGCGCAATTAGGCATCGACAATATAGTGGTCAGCTCTTCTTATAAAGATTATCTTGGGGGGCGGAGCGAGCGGTTGAGAGTTTCGGACCCCTCTCTAAATAAAATTAACGAGGTGTTGGGTAACGCAAAGTTGATGTTCGCTTCCCCTGATCAGAAAATGCTTTGGTATCATTTGAACAGCAAAAACGTTATTGACCCCATTGTTTTAAACAAAGACGATGCGCGGGAATATCCTTTCAAATTTAAAGAACATATGGTGGAAGTGTTCATGAAGAACCATTATTCCGAAGCGCAAAGGTTATGTGAAATATTGATTGACGCAGAGGTGGATATGGATATAAAAATGTATGCGCAGAGATGGCTCGCAATCGCATTATTTTCAAAAAACGAGACTGATAAGGCCAGACAATCTGTTTTAGAAGTAACGCGAAAATACCCCTATCGATCAGAATCCTATCTCAATGAAGCGTTAATTAGTTATTATACAGGTCATTATGATGAAATCCCAGGGTTATTAGAAAGAGCTGTAAAATTAGGCGGAAAATTTCTTTTGGAAAATGATCCAAACCTGAAACAATTATTAAAACTCCCCAGTTCGTCCTTTAGGTAATAGTGAAGAAAGGCTCCTTTGCACCGCTAATATTTCTTTTGAACCTTTAAGTTCAGGGAACTCGCCTACGGCACAGTTTAAGACCTCAACAGCGCGCGCATTTTCCTTCCAGTCCGCTAATAATTGAACGTAAACTAAATATGCCGGCTTTTTTTGCTTTGGCAATAGAGGCGAATTTATCAACATATCAAAAATTAAGCTCGCGGACGCCCTGTCATTAAGAGATGCGAACATGAGCGCATACTCATAAGCAAAATTGGGAAACAACCGGACGTCAGAGGGATCTAAAGTAATGCCGGCAACAGGCTCGTCTTCAATTAAGGTGTACCAGAGCAAATTTTGGTCGGGCGTTCGGAAGCGTAAAATAGCATGGGTTTGAAACATATCCATAATTTTTACAAAATCAGACATGGCAATAGCTTTGCCTTTAGACGACTGGGCCGCCCACTGCTTATAGTCAAAGGCGGTGTTCCGACACAAAATTTGTTTTATTCCTTGTCCTAAAAGCTTTTGGTAAATTTCGTTTGCGTCCTTAGATTTTTCGGCCAATTCTTGTAAAACTTGCTTATCCACATCGGATGAATATATTCCTTTTCGTTCTAATCCAAATGCAAAGCTAGATTCCAATTTAACGTATAAAACCTTATCATTAAGGGGAGCGTGTTTATTTATTAAGCGTTGCGCGAAGATTAGATCTTGAATCGACACGTCAAACTGACTGGAGGATTCTGCGTTACTAAAGTACCCTGCTCCTTCGCCGGAAACAAACATAACAAGGGCCGATTGAACCATTCTTAGATAACCTGACTGCACCACGTTTACATAAAAGCAAAGGAACGCTGCCGCGGCGCCCAACTTCACGCCTATCCTTCCCATTCTATTTTTACCCAAAGCATGTAGACCCAAGGCAAACGGAACAGCCGTCATGAATACATAAAAAAAGAGCTGATACCGCGCATCTAAAGAAACTTTAGCCGAAGCTAGGAATCCGCATATTAAACAAACTAGCCCTATTCGTAACCCTTTTGGAAAAGTAGAACTCAATATAA
>JAHFBY010000461.1 GCA_023249835.1 Elusimicrobiota bacterium
AACTGTCGCGGTAGAGGTAGGAATGGTCCTGGCCGCGTTTTTATTTATGCGTAAAATTGCCAACCTCACGCAAGTGCGGGCGTTGGTGGGAGACGACGAAAGACAAGGTTCGTCTTTGCCCCCGCTTCCTAAAGAGCTGGAAGTCTATACCATTCGCGGCAGTTTCTCATTTGGCGCCGCAAATAAATTACTGGATTTGGACCGCGTAACTTTAAAGTCTCCTAAGGTTTTGGCGCTGGAAATGTCCTGTGTTTTGTATCTGGACGCGACCGGCATACGAGTTTTGGAGCAGATGCGGGCGGAGTGCGCAAAAGTGGGGATTAGGCTAGTGATCGTTGGCCTCCATTCCCAACCTCTAGCTGTTTTGGAAAATGCCAACGAGCTGCATGCCATCGGCGAACAAAACATCAAGCAAAGCCTTGAGCAATTATTAAGGGAAATAATTTAACAAACGTCTCTCAAATTCCCTTTTCCCTCGGGTCTACTCAAAATATTAAAGATACACTTCCGCCATTGCTTGACAATTAGTAAGTAATATGTTACTAATTTATATATGGCAAGCACGAACCCCTTTCGTTATGGCTCACCGGTAGAGGGGGAATATTATTTCCCTTTGCCTCAATTTAATAAAAATATTCGATCCTATTTAGACAATAGGATCCATGTGGTTTTATATGGACCCAGAAGGTTTGGCAAGACTTCGCTTATTTTAGATATCGCAAAAGAAGAAGAGAAAGAAAGCGCGGTTTTTATATTGATCGATGTTTATAACATCACCTCTCATTGGGATTTTTTACAACAGCTTTTAAGGAGTCTGCGGCCCAAGCAAACTTGGTTTAAAAAGCTTAAGGACAAGGTTTTGGGAACCAAGCTTATTCCTACCGCAGACGTGGACCCAGTGGGTCAAATATCATTTTCACTCCATCCTGACTTCCGTTCCGAAAAAGACGTGAAAGAGCTCATTCAAGACACCTTCGCATCGTTTAACGACTTGGACGCCAAAGTCATTATTGCGATTGATGAGTTCCAGAAAATCTTTCAATTGAATGATAGCGGCTGGCTGGCGACCACGATGCGGACGCAGATGCAGGGATTAAAAAACTGTGTTTTCTTATTTAGCGGATCGCAAAAAAGCGTGCTTGCGGATATGCTGAATAACCAAAATAGTCCGTTTTATAAGTCCTGCATGATACTGGATATGCCTAATCCGGGGGACGACTTTACGGATTGGATCATTTCAAGGTTCAAAAAGGCCGGCATTAAATGTGCAGGTCAGCCCATTAATGAATTGAGAAAATTAGTTTACGATACGCCCAATTATATTCAGCAAGCTTGTTACCACATCTCTTCGCAAAACGTTGAAAAAGTGGACCTAGCTGAAATCAGGTCGGCGTTGCGGACGATCGTTAGCCAGAGCGCTTTTTCATTCGAATCGCTGCACAATTCATTAACCTTGTTCCAACAGAGGGCTCTTAGGCTTTGCGCTAATGAGGAAAAAGCCTTGTTTTCCAAAGAGTTTATAGACAAATATCAAATCCCCAGCGCGCCTACCCTAGCCACATCTATAAAATCCTTAAAGCTTAGAGGACTGCTGGACCCAACCCCCAATCCCGGACAAGTGAAATTTGAGGACCCCCTCTTCAAGTTATGGATTAAATCGTTCTCCTAAGCTCCGGGAAAACTCCTTATTTTATTTTTTCTAGTGCATCCCAACGTTCGTAAAATACAGCTAACTCTGTTTCAATGGATTTTAAACGCTCTTTAATTTTGGCAATTTCTTGGGGGTTCCTTTGAAAGAAGGCGGGTAGAGCCATACTTTGTAGAATATTTTTATGCTCCTGATCGAGCCGTTCTATTTTTCCAGGAATTTCTGCCAAGTCGCGTTGTTCTTTAAACGTTAATTTCTTTTTTTCCACGTTTTTATCCGCAGCGGGTTTGGCGGGGGATGGGGCTTGGGACGGTTCGAGTTCTGTTGGCGGTGTGGCCTTTTGCAAGAGCCAGTCGTCGTAACCTCCCGGGTACTCTTTGACGGTACCGGAGCCGTCCATCACCATGGTCGAGCTCACGACGTTATTTAAGAAAGTCCGGTCGTGGCTTACCAAAATTAAGGTTCCGGCATATTGGACTAACAAATCTTCTAAAAGTTCCAAGGTCTCTATGTCCAAATCGTTGG
>JAHFBY010000093.1 GCA_023249835.1 Elusimicrobiota bacterium
ATAATCCTTATTTTGTGGAGTTTAAACAGCCGGAAAACTTCCCGGAGAAACAAAAGGCTTGACACGTTTTTCCAGCGCGGGTCCTTATTAGAAAAATGCGCGCCGATATCTTTCATCCCGGCCGCGCCCAACAGAGCGTCCACTATAGCGTGGATAATCACATCGGCATCGGAATGGCCTGCCAACCCTTTAACGTGGGGAACTAAAACGCCGCCCAACACAAGCTTTCTGCCTTTTTTAAATTCATGCGCGTCATATCCCATTCCAACCCGAATCATGATTTAATCCTTTGCGCGAGACATTTTGCCAGCGCCAAATCTTCCGGCGTGGTCACTTTAATATTATCGTAGGAACCTAACACCATCCGCACCGGAAAACCAAAACTTTCGGCCAAATAGGCGTCATCCGTTGGATTTTTTATTCGAGCGCCGGAGGCGCCATGCATCTTTAGAATCCACTCTCGTTTGAACACCTGCGGAGTCTGCGCTATCCAGCAAAGATTGCGCGGAACAGTTTTTTTAATGACCGGCAAAGTTCCGGTTTTGACTTTGCCGGAGCGCGCGAGTTTAATTGTATCCTTAGCTGGAACAGCCAATATAGCTGCCCCAAAACGAGAGGCTTCACTAAAACATTGGTCCACTAATTTAGGCGGAACAAAGGCCCGCGCTCCGTCATGGACGCCAACCAACGCAAACTCCGCAGAAGATACCCCTTCTAACGCATTGCGCGTGGAATCATTCCGCTCAACGCCCCCGGCGCACAGGCTAATTTGTTTACGCAGTTTCCAAGAATTGATTAATCTTTTAAAACCGGGGAGCCATTCTAAAGGAGCCACAACCCGGATTGCCGAGATTTGGTTAACGGACTCTAAATTTTTTAACGTCCAATAGAGCAACGGCTTTCCCGCCACCGGCACCAACATCTTAGGTAACTTATAGCCTAACCGCCGCCCTTGC
This sequence comes from Elusimicrobiota bacterium, assembly GCA_023249835.1. Lineage (GTDB taxonomy): Bacteria > Elusimicrobiota > Elusimicrobia > 2-02-FULL-39-32 > 2-02-FULL-39-32 > JAHFBY01. Next base: position 957 of record JAHFBY010000093.1, read on the forward strand.
CCCGCGCACAGAACAATGAGGAGATTTTTCTTATCAAGTTTTGGCCGAAGCTTCATTTAAACTGTGGTGGTCTTTAACTTTAGTGAATATCATACGTCCAGCGGAAGTTTGTAAAATAGAGGAGACCATAACTTCCGTGCGCTTTCCCACCGCCCGCCTACCGTCTTCCACGATGATCATGGTCCCATCATCCAAATAGGCAACGCCCTGGTCGCGCTCTTTGCCTTCTTTAACTACAAAAATTGTCATGCTTTCCCCTGGCAACACCACCGCCTTTAAGGCGTTGGCCAGATCATTAATATTCAGCACTCGAATCCCCTGCAAGGACGCGACCTTATTTAAATTAAAATCCGTAGTCACCAACTTAGCTCCAAGGTCTTTACCCAACTCAACAAGTTTCGCGTCTACGTTAGACAGTTGTGAATAATCTTTTTCAAATATTGTTACCGGACTTTCTTGAATCTCTTGTAAACTGGTTAAAATATCCAAACCCCGGCGCCCGCGCTGGCGTTTGGTCGTATCGGCAGAATCGGAGAGAGTGTGCAGTTCATTTAATACAAAGCGCGGCACTAAAAAACGGCCGGTTATAAACTTGGCTTCGCAAATATCTAAAATACGCCCATCGATGATCACCGAAGTGTCCAGAACAAAAACTTCTTGCGTTTTTTTCTTTGACGAAGGCACGAAGATGTTTCGGTCCAGCAGTTCCACTTCATCCTTTTTACGAATGGCAACGACCATTCCCAAATATGTCAACAGTAAATTGATCAACAAAGAATAGTGATGAATTTTAAAATAAAAGTCCGGTTTATCGAGCAAATAAACGCCATAATCCAGCATCTTTGCCGATATCAAACCAAGGATGGCTCCCAAAGCGCCGGCAATGAGATTGTCCAACGATATTCTTTCAATAATTATTTCCGCAAATATGATCAACAGCGCGCAGCTGACACCGACTAAAATCCCTTTAGTGCTTCGGGAAATTTGGTACCACCCGATCGCAGGGCCTGCCATAACGACCAATAAACGAATTCCCCAGCGAATCATGTAATTGTCCTCCTATAATATATATGGTGCAACTTTATGCGGTAAACCGTCCTCTACCGCGCTACCCTGTCCATTCCATGGCATCTTTAATATGATGGATAGGTCTGACCTTAATGTTATTGAATTTAAGCGATGCCGGAAATCTATGTTTGGGAACAATCGCTTGTTTCATGCCTAACCTTTCTGCTTCTTTTATCCTGCTTTCCAACTGACCTACGGCTCTGACTTCGCCGCCTAAACCCACCTCTCCGATATACAGAGTCCCCGGATCGCTGCTCAACTTTCCAAACGCGCTGGCAATAGCGCAAGCCACTCCCAAATCCGCGGCTGGTTCCCCGGCCTTAGCGCCGCCAGTGATATTGACGAATATATCCTGATTGCCTAAGCTTAAACCCACCCGATTTTCCAGCACAGCAATTAGCAAAAGCACTCGATTTAAATCCATGCATGTAACCATTCGCCGGGGAAAATTAGAATAACTGCGCGTGACCAGCGCCTGTATTTCTAAGATCAAAGCGCGCGACCCCTCTAAACTCGAAACTAAAACAGAGCCCGGTTCCTGTCCGTGGTTGCCCATAAACAGTTGGGAAGGATTTTGGACTTCCACCAACCCATTGGACTTCATTTCAAATATACCGATTTCGGACGTAGGTCCAAACCGATTTTTATAGGAGCGCAATATTCGGTAAAGCTGATGTTTTTCAGTTTCAAAATAAAGCACCGTATCCACAATATGCTCAAGCACTCTTGGTCCCGCTAAATCACCGTCTTTAGTGACATGGCCCAAAATAAAAACTATGGTGTTGGACGATTTTGCGTAGCGCAACAGTTCGGCAGCGCATTCCCGCACCTGGGAAACAGACCCGGGCGCGGAAGCAACCTCTGCGCGAAACGTGGTTTGAATGGAGTCAATGACTAAAAATTCCGGTTCCACTTTCTGAATTGCCGCCAAAATATTTTCCAAGTTCGTTTCCGATAAAAGATAGAGATAGGGGGCATTCACCTGCAAACGATCCGCCCTTGACTTTATCTGTTCGCGCGATTCTTCTCCAGAAACATAGAGCACCTTGCGGGTTTGACCCATGCGCCCGGCAATTTCAAGCATCAAGGTGGACTTTCCAATCCCCGGAGGACCGCCCAAAAGCAAAATGCTCCCCGGAACCATTCCCCCTCCCACCATACGATCGAACTCGGTTATACCGGTTTGAATGCGCAGATGTTCTTGTGTTGAAATATCGTTTAAAAGCGCAAGCGGCGAACTAAAATTGGTTAGCTGTCCACGATCCAGCGAAGCTTCAACCGAAAGCTCTTCTGTGAAGCTGTTCCACTTGCCACAATCTCCGCAACGGCCCAGCCACTTACTAGAGGAATATCCACACTCCTGGCAGCGATAAATCGTTTTACTTTTTGACGCTTTTACCGACATAAAATTAGCTCATCTCTTAACGTTGGCCCTAACGGGCAAAACTTACAAACCCGAACAAATACGCCAAATCTCTATCCTCAAACACTAAATGTGTGGACATGTTGTATTGCCTCACTTCCGCCAAATCTTCAACCGCGACTCCTGCTTTTAAATATGAATTCAATTTATAGTTGGCGCCAAGATTAAACTGCGGGTTATTGAACTGCCTTTCTTGGCCGGAAACCCCGCGCTTCTCGTTGCGCGTAAAATCAAACGCCCGCGCTTCTAGTTCAATGTTTTTCAGCCAAGGGTACGGGCTGCCTTCATCCCCCCACTTGAGGAAAGGCGCGTACTTAAATGCTCCTCCCGCCGTTGACCTAATGGCCCCCGCTTCCAACGTAAAAGCGCCGAACCTGCGTCCAAGGACTGCCGTTACCGTATTTTTCTTTTCATAGTCATTGGCGTTTTTATACTCATCCTTTCGGTCGCCGGCGTTATTGACTCCCAAATAATAATATTTATTTTCCCTTGGTTCTAAACGAATGCCGCCGTCGCCGCGCGCCACCGATGCTCCGGGCACTGCTCTTAAGTCAAACTCCCAAAACGAGCGGAACTTTGTAAAGCGCGCCAATACGTCCTTAGCAGACTCCGAAGTTTGTTTTAAATTTGAAACGGTTTTTTTCACCTCATCGCCCATTTCCTTATCTGATATCAACCTTCCTACCGCTCCTTCGCCGCGCTGCACTTGCGCCATTATCAGATCGACCCGTTCCAATATTTTCTTTAAATTCTCGATAGCAAGCTTTATATCTTCTTTGCGCGAACTAGTCACATCGTGCAGATCTTGGCCCATACCCGCTAAATCACCGGTAAACTGATGCATGTTCTGCACCATTTCAACTAACTCCGTCTTTTGCAAGCCCAAGGCAGCATTAAGCGAATTAGAAATATTACGAAGGTTACCAAAAGTTGCGCGCAAATCATCGCCTACTCCTGGCTTTCCATCTTTGCCGTCAATTAATTCCGTTAACTTTTGAATAAGCATATCCAAAGAAACGCTGGCATCGCCATAAAGCACATCACCGTCTTTGAGCGTCGGAGCATCGTTGGTCCCCGGTCGCAAATCTAAAAATTGCGTGCCAATAATACCGGTTAATTTTACCTTCACCTTGGCGTTCGCATAAATAGGAACGTTATTGGCGATATCCGCGCGAATTTTAGCTTTACCATTTTCAAGGCTAATCTGTCCTACCCGCCCAACTTCCACGCCCGCAATTTTCACAAGGCTCTTTTCCCTTAAACTGCCCACATCCTCAAAAATGAAATAAATATGGTATCTTTTCTCAAACCTGATATCGCTCAACTTCAACACCCCAACCCCGGTAATGATCATCCCCAGCAAAACAAATAACCCGACTTTGGTCTCTAAGTTCATACGAGGTCAATGGTGGGTACGGGAATTGGCCCTTCACTTGAACCGGAAATAAACTGCTGAACTATAGGATTATTCGAGAAACGGATCTGGCTGGGCGTGCCGGCTTCTAATACTTTGCCTTCATATAACATGCAAATGCGGCTGGATATCTCATAAGCCGCCTTCATGTCATGAGTAACCACAATTGCCGTGGACCCGCTATGTTTTTTAACTTCCAAAATTAAATTACTGATCACATCCGACATTACCGGATCTAGTCCGGTTGTCGGCTCATCATAGAGAAGGATTTTAGGGTTCATGGCCATAGCGCGGGCAATGCCTACCCGTTTTTTCATGCCCCCTGAAAGCTGCGCTGGTTTTAATTTTTCCACTCCGCTCAAGCCCACCAACGCCAGTTTTTCCCGCACTATTTCGGTAATTTTTGGCTCCTTGGTATCGCTTAAATTTCGTAAACCAAACGCTACGTTTTCTCCAATAGTTAAAGAATCAAAAAGCGCAGATTCTTGAAAGACATATCCTATCATTTTTTGAACATCCTGTAATTCCTCTTCGCTCAAGGTCGTCAAACGTTTGTCGTCAACATAAATTTCACCCTGGTCCGGACGAATCAATCCCACAATTTGCTTTAACAAAACCGATTTCCCCGTGCCCGATCCGCCAATAATAGTGTAAATTTCACCTTCCTGCACTTCTAAAGAAACACCCTTATGCACGGGCTTGCTGCGAAAGGATTTAAATAAATTTTCCACCCGGATCATTATTTTAGGATCACTCATGACTTATCCGATGTGCAAAGCCGTCAACAACGCCGTTAAAAAATAATCGCCAATCAAAACCAACACCATGGAAGTGACCACCGCAGAGGTCGTGGCCCGCCCCACGCCTTCTGCTCCCCCGGATGTTTTAAAGCCTTTATAACATGCCGTGGTAACAATGATTAATGAAAAAGCCAGCGACTTAATGAGTCCATGCGACACCTCTGAAATTTGCATGGAATAAATTTCGTCCCAGTAAACCACTCCGGGAATTTGAAAACGAAAATTGGCCACAATGTAGCCGCCAACCACTCCAATGAAATTGGAATAAATAGTTAAAATCGGCAACATGGTAATGGCCGCGATAAACCGGGGCACGGCCAAATATTTTACGGGGTTAGTGCCCAAAGTATAGAGAGCGTCAACTTGTTCGGTCACTTTCATGGTGCCTATTTCCGCAGCTATCGCCGCGCCGATCCGTCCGGAAAACACCAACGCGGTAAGAACAGGCCCCAATTCTTTTATGATTGAAACTCCAACCACGCGCCCAATATAAAGAGGTTCATTAAAAACTTTTATGAAGGAAAAACCAGATTGCAGAGCAAGCACCATTCCGGTAAAAAGCAAAGTTAACGATGTCACGGAAAAACTGCGCGCGCCCATTTCTGCCATTTGCATGAGCACGTTGCGCCGGTCTAAAGGAGCGCGTAAAAACCATTGCATTGTGCGGCGCATGAGCGCCACCACCTCACCGCACGACTGCGCCAAAAGTAAAATTCGCGCGCCTACGCTATAGACAGCCCCTAATTTAATCTCCTCCATTAGTATCTTCTATTGTATATGAATTCGCGGTACACGCGCAGAAATTCCACAAAATATTTCATACGCGCTGGTTTGCGCCCGTTCTGCCATTTCTTCTACATGAATGCGTTCATTCATCCCTTTTCCAATTAGAACAACCTCATCGCCCACCTTAACCTGCGGAACATCACTCACGTCCAACATTGTCATATCCATGGTAACTCGGCCCACAACCTTTGCCCTAACCCCGCGCACCAACACGTCGCTGTTGTTGGACAATGATCGTCTAAACCCATCGGCATAACCAAA
>JAHFBY010000094.1 GCA_023249835.1 Elusimicrobiota bacterium
CGCAGGTTTGATTGTGAATTCAGGAAACATTATCGCAGCTAACGGCAACCTGGGCGTGGGCAACCATAACCCTGCCTCTAAACTTTACTTAAGTTCAGGAACTATTGTTATTGACGGCAATGTAAATAACTCCATCATCACTTCCGGCAACGTTGGCATTGGCTCTTTAGCTCCCACAGTAAAATTAGATGTGTCCGGCGCAGTCAAAGTTGAGAGCTTTACGGTAGGCGGCAGCACTCTCGTAGTCACAGAACAAAGAGTGGGCATTGGCACCACCGGCCCCTCATCAAAGTTTGACTTGATGGACGGATCTGTCACCATCCGCGGCAGCAATGCCGGTTTATTTGTAAATTCCGGCAATATCATTGCGGCTAATGGAAATGTTTTAATTGGCAATTCTACCGGCACAGCAAAACTGGATGTTAACGGGGGGATCATACGACAATATACGACCAATACCTCCAACCAGTATCTCGAAATTATAAGCGGTGTTATTAGTGACACAAACGGCTTACATATAACTAATGGGAGCACCGTTAACGGCGTCTACTTCTTAAATAGCGCTGGCAATGCGGCAATTGATGTTGGCAACACCATTAGGTTCGTAATTGACACAAACGGCAATGTCGGGGTTGGAGATACGGACCCCTCTGAAGCTAAACTCGTGGTGAATGGAACTGCCGGCAATTTTACTGGAACATGGTCCAACCTATCTGACCGTAGGATGAAAAAGGACATCGAACCTCTGCAAAATTCTTTATCAACTATTCTTAAACTGCAAGGCGTGAGCTTTTATTGGAAAGATCCATCAAGAGGAGCGGGACTGCAACGAGGATTCATAGCACAAGACGTTGAACCTGTTTTACCAGAATGGGTTACAACGCAAGCTGACGGCATGAAAAGACTAGATAAAGTTGGGGTTGAAGCCCTCCTCCTTGAAGCGATCAAAGAGTTGAAAGCGGAAAAAGACACTGAGGTTAACGATTTTAAAAACCAGATCAAAGAACTGCAATCCCAAATCGATTCCATAAAGAAATAGCTGGATTTCGGTGAAAAAGTCTTAAAATACCGTCATTCCCCGAAGGGGAATCTAGTGACTTTAAATCGTTTAAAGCCGCTGGATCGCCCTTCGGGCGATGACAAATCAAATTTTGACACAGTACGAAAAGCCGGGTTTTTCACCGCAATCTAGCTAAAGGACGTAGTTCAATTTTAGAAGTCTTGCGGTATGAATTTTCCGGACTGCACTTTATAGACTGTGATGGCTTTATTTTTTGTGTCACCCTTTTCGTCAAACTCGGTTTGGCCAAGCACGCCGTCGTAACGCAGCGCTTTCATAAACTCAATCATTTTTAAACGGTTAAAATCTTTTGACCCTTGGGTAATCCCGGCTTTTTCTAAAGCCAACAAGGCGATCATGGTCGCTTCATAGCTATAATGGTCATACGGCTGAATGTCCACGCCCGGATACTTTGCTTTAAATTTTTCTAAAAACGCTTGGGCAGAAGGAATTTTTTCTGGAGGAACGCCGACGTTGGTAATATAAGATCCTTCTGCGCTCTCACCCGCAAGCTTTAAAAATTCGTTTGTTTGCAAAGCGTCGCCCGAAAGGAACGCGGAATTTAAACCCAACTCCCGCGCTTGCCGAATCAAAAGGCCGCCTTCATTATAAATTCCGCCAAAAAACAGCGCTTGCGGACGCCTCGTCTTGATGCGCGTGATCAAAGCTTTAAAATCTTTGTCTCCTACCGAAATCCCATCAAAAGAAAGAACCGTGCCGCCGTTTGTTTCAAACTGTTTTTTAAACTCCTCCGCCAACCCTTGACCGTAGGGGGTTTTGTCATGGACAATGGCTACGCTTTTTAGTTTAAATTTTTTAAACAAAAAATTGGCGGAAAACTGCCCCTGAACGTCGTCCGTAGTGTTCACTCTAAAAATGACCTTGTTCCATTTCCAAGCGGGCTCTAATTGCTGCAAAGTTAACTTTGGATTGGTCGCCCCCGGAGTAATCATGAGCAAATCCTTGCGCGCATAAACTTGCGCCGCTGGGATAGAGCAGCCGGAATTAAAATGACCGATCACCGCCGCAATATTGTTATCTGAAACAATTTGGTTGGCTACGTTCACCGCCTCTTTAGGGTCAGCGCGGTCGTCAAAAGCTTTGAGTTCAATGACTCGACCAAACCGGCCCTGTTTGTTAACCTCTTCCACCGCCAAATCCGCCCCGCGTTTCATGCCCAAACCCATAGCCGCAATGTCGCCGGTTAAAGGAACAGCCAAAGCCAGGCGATAAACTTCTTCTTGGGGCGAACAAGAAACCAGAAAGCCCGCAAACGATAACGAAATTAAGATGGCGCGCGATTTAATATTCATATTTTTTTAGTTTACAAATTTGTGATTTCATTTGCAAAACGAGTTATCCTAAATAGGCTTCCTGCACCAACGGATTATTTAACAGCTCGCCGCTCAATCCCGAAAGCGCTATTTGTCCATTTTCTAAAACGTACCCGCGTTTGGCAATGGAAAGAGAAATTTGCGCGTTTTGTTCAACCAAAAGTATCGTGAGTCCCTGCCGGCTGATATTTTTAATCGTGGAATAAATTTTTTCCACTATCACCGGCGCCAAGCCCATGGAAGGTTCATCTAACAGCAACAATTTAGGCTCGGCCATTAGCGCGCGTGCAATGGCTAACATTTGCTGTTCGCCGCCGGACAAGGTTCCCCCCAATTGGCTTGCGCGCTCTTTAAGCAATGGGAAGATACGGTATGCTTCTTCTAGCCTTTTATCTAAAATTGCTTTTTTTTGGCCGTATGCGCCCAACTCCAGGTTTTCTAAAACCGTTAAACGGGAAAAGATCCTCCTTCCTTCCGGAACGTGCGCTATTCCTAAACGCGCAATTTTATGCATCGGCACGCCGGACAACGCCCCGCCTTCAAAAGAAACCTCCCCTTCATCCAGCCTAAACACTCCGGAAATGGCTTTTAATAATGTTGTTTTCCCTGACCCGTTTGCGCCGATCACCGTCACTATTTCACCTTGATCCACCTTTAAAGAAACATCTTTTAAGGCGCTGATTTTCTTGCCGTACACCACAGAAAGCGAGCGGCATTCAAGCATTTGACTCTTGCCCCAAATACGCCTCGATCACTTTGGGATCCACACGAATTTCGCTAGGTTTCCCGTCGGCAATTTTCACCCCATGGTCCAACACCACGATACGGTCGGACACTTTCATTACCAACCGCATACGATGTTCAATTAAGAATACGGTTACGCCTTGAGCGCGTATGCGCCTAATTAAATCCATCAGCTCTTCGCTTTCTTTAGAGTTCATGCCGGCGGTAGGCTCGTCTAAGAGCAACAAACGCGGTTCAGAAGCCAGCGCGCGCGCGATTTCCAGTCTCCTCTGGCTTCCATAATCCAAATTCTTAGCGACTTCATTGGCCTGGGAATACAGCCCCGTAAAGTTCAGCATTTCCAAAGCGTTTTCTTCAATTTGAGATTCTTCTTCATAAAAAGAACGGGTGCGGAAAAGCGCCGGCAAAATTTCGTTGCGCGTTCGGCAATGCCTGCCAACCATAACGTTTTCAACCGCGCTCATTTCCGCAAAAAGCCGTATATTTTGAAACGTGCGCGCCATTCCTCTAGCCGCTATCCAATGGGCAGATTCGCGGTCAATCCGTTCCCCGGAAAAATGCACTTCGCCTTGATCCGGATGAACAATGCCCGTAAGCATATTAAAAAATGTCGTTTTACCCGCGCCGTTGGGACCGATCAAACTGACGATTTCACCCGCCAAGATCTTCAGGTTAACTTCAGTTAAAGCTTTCAGTCCGCCAAACTTCTTACTTATATTCCTAGCGTCTAAGAGGTTCATAGATCCTCAATCCTCGATTCTTTGCAGCTCCAGTTGTCTGCGGGAAGATGGGACCAACCCTTGCGGACGAAAAATAATGACCAAAACCAAAGCCACCCCAAAAATTAAGTAGCGGTAATGGATAAACGTTCCCCCTAAAACCACTTGTAAAATTTGCGGTAACGCCGATATCAAAAGCGCCCCGGTCACAGCGCCGGCAATGGAAGTCATTCCCCCAACCACAATCATGCTCACCACTAAAACCGACTCCCAAAACGTAAAAGATTCAGGGGTAACAAAATTTTCCCAATGCACAAAAATGGAGCCCGCCACAGCCGCAAATACAGCGCTGACGCTAAACGCCAAAATCTTGAACTTGGTGACCGCAACGCCGGTCAACTCGGCCGCGATTTCATCTTCGCGTATAGCTGTCCAAGCGCGTCCAATTCGAGAATTTTCCAGCCGCATAGAAAAAACAGCGCCTAAAATAGCCGTGGCTAAAATTAAATAGTAAAAATGAAGGTTGTCCGTAAAGGTAAAATGATAAATTTGCACCAACCCCATCGACTGGCCAACCGCCGGCAATCCTTTTGGGCCGTTCGTTAAAGAATCGCAATTGTTAAAAAATATGCGCGTCATTTCACCAAAGCCAAGGGTGGCAATCGCCAGATAGTCTCCCCTTAACCGCAACACCGAAGCGCCCAACAAGAACCGAACGAACACGGTTACGGCAACCGCAACCGCGGTCGCAGCCCAAAAATTCCACCCGTGAATTGACAAAATCGCCGAAGTGTAGGCGCCGATCGCATAAAATGCCATGAACCCAAGATCAAACAATCCCGCTAGCCCCAAGGTTAAATTAAGGCCTAAAGCCAAAACCACATATAGTCCGGTGATCCCTAAAATTCGAATGATATAAGCGTAAGGTGTGTTCACGAACAGCGGGGGCAAAAAAACAAATCCACTCAACAAAAAAAACAATGAAATTTTTTTAGGGTTCACACTTTTTCACTCACTCGTTCACCCAATAACCCTTCCGGGCGAACCAGTAAAACTAAAATCAAAACCGCAAAAGAAAAAATATCCTTCCACTCTGAACCCCCGGGGATATACCCTGCTCCCAACGACTCTAAAATTCCAATAAGAAGCCCGCCTAAAACGGCTCCGGTCACATTGCCGATTCCACCCAACACAGCGGCCGTGAACGCTTTAATGCCCACTAAAAATCCCATGTTATATTTAATCGAGCCATAATACATTCCGTTGAGGAGGGCAGCGGCGCCGCCTAACGCTCCGCCAATTAAAAAGGCAAGCGAGATGATGCGCTCGGTTGGAATTCCGGAGAATTCGGCCATCATCCTATCCCCGGCGGTAGCGCGCATGGCTTTTCCCAAAGATGTTTTTTGAATAAAAAAGCGCAAAAACCCCATAAGCAAAAAAGACACCGCGATCACTAAAATTTGCAGAGAACTGATTTGGCTGTTCCCCAACTCTAAATGCCACAGGGGAACAATGCGCGGGAACGGCACAGACTGGTTGGTCACGAACAGAAAAACTAAGTTTTGCAAGAAAATGGAAACGCCAATCGCAGAAATGAGCGGAGCCAACCGCGAAGCGTGCCGCAACGGTTTATATGCGACCCGTTCAATTAAGGCTCCGGTCACGGCGCTCGCAAACATTGCCAAAAGCAACGCTAATAATAATTGCATAAAGGCAGGCAACCCGGACACCCAACTTAAAGACAGCGCCCCTAGAGCAAAGAACGCGCCCAACATAAATATTTCAGAATGCGCGAAATTGACCATCAACAAAATTCCATAGACCAAGGTATATCCCAAAGCAATAAGCGCATAGATAGAGCCCAGCGCCAATCCATTGATCAACTGTTGAACGAACATGTTTAATTATTTAATCCAGTTTCCAGCGATTATGAATCCACAGCCACTCCTGCGGATTAGCTTTGATCCAGTTTTCCGCCACTTGGTTCATGCGCAGGGTTGCGGCTTGTATATCTTCTCGCTTGTCTTTAAATCCTGAAAAATTAATCGCCGGCAAAATTTTAACTTTTAATTTATTTCCTTCCCGCACACAAAACGCTGGGTACACGGGTATGGCGTAACGGAGAGCTAAAATCGCGGGCAAGGAACTAGTCAGGGCTGGCTTACCCAAGAAAGGCACGTTCAATCCCCCTTCCCGCACGCGGTGATCAATCAACATTCCCAAAACGTTTCCTTGTTTTAACCAGCGGATAGACTCGCGCACTGCGTCGCGCGACAATATAACCCGAACACCGTCCGTCTCGCGAATTAGCGTGACAAGTTTGTTGACATAGGGGTTTCTCACCCTGCGCGCCACCACCGCAAACTTTATTCCCATGGACGGCCAAAATTTTGCGCCCGCTTCCCAAGCGCCGTAATGCGCGGTTAAGACCAGCGCCCCCTTGCCGGAAAGATAGGTTTTTTTAATATGTTCAAAACCTTCGCATTCCATATTGGCTAGGAAGTCTTTTCTAGCTAGTCGCGGCATATACAAAAATTCAGCGAGCCCTTGCCCTAAATTTTTCCAGCACTGCGCAACGATGTTTCCAATCTCCTGCGCAGACTTGTTCGGAAAAGCATCCTTTAAATTTTGTTTGGCGATCCGCGCGCGCCCGGTTAAAAAAACGCCGAAGGCGCTGCCCAGCCAAGAACCCACAATCCGTCCTTCTTCGCGATTTAACGAATTAAAGAAAAAAACAACAACCCGCACAAAAAAATATTCAGTTATGTATTTAATCCAGCGATAAAGCAGCATGATGGGGTTAGGGGAAGGTTTAAAAAAATTAAACGGCAATTTTTACAGACAATTCATT
>JAHFBY010000095.1:0-5680 GCA_023249835.1 Elusimicrobiota bacterium
TTTGTGTTGCCGTTGTTCATTCGGTCAGGACGAGGCGTGAAAAAAAATATTCTTTCAATGCCGGGACATTTTCAAATGTCGGTTGTCAATGCGGTCAAAGAAGTAAGGGAAGCGAAACGTTTAGGGATTGGTTCGGTGCTGTTGTTTGGGGTTCCGGACTCTAAAGATGAGTTGGGCAGCGAAGCTTTTAATCCCCAAGGCGTTATTCAAGTCGCGGTGAGTGAAATTAAGCAGCGCGTCCCAGAAACCGTAGTGATTACGGACTTATGTTTTTGTGAATATACCAGCCACGGCCATTGCGGCGCGGTCCGTAAGGGCGGGTCAGAACCAAACATTGATAATGACGCGACGCTGGACCTCATTGCTAAAACGGCCCTGGTTCAAGCTCAAGCTGGCGCAGACATTATTGCTCCTTCCGGCATGGTTGACGGCATGGTGCGTACCATACGGCAAAGTTTGGACGCAAATGGATTTACGGACCGATTGATCTTGTCCTACGCCGCAAAATACGCATCTTCATTTTACGCGCCGTTTCGCGAAGCGGCAGAAGGCGCCCCTCAGTTCGGTGACCGCCGCACTTACCAAATGGATTCGGCCAACGGCGCGGAAGCTTTGCGCGAGGTGTCCGTAGATATCAATGAGGGCGCGGACATGGTCATGGTTAAACCAGCTCTGTCTTATCTGGACATCATCTATCGGGTGAAGAGACGGTTTAATATTCCTGTTGCCGCCTACAACGTTTCTGGAGAGTACGCCATGGTGCGCGCTGCGGGCGCGCAAGGATGGTTAGACGCGGATAAAGCTGCGCTTGAAATTCTTTTGTCTATTAAGCGCGCGGGCGCAGACCTCATCATTACCTATCACGCTAAAGATGTTGCGAAACAGCTTTAATAACTGATAGAATAAACAAAATATTTTAGAGAAGATTACAATGAATAAAACTAAAACCAAGCCTAAATCCGCAATAAAAAAATTCACTCCGCCGGTCACGGTTGCCGTGGTGGGAGCAGGCGCTGTTGGCCAGGAGATGATCCGCATCTTACAGCAGCGGGAATTTCCCATTAAAGAGCTGCGCGTTTTAGCGCGCTCGTCCCGCAGTTTAGACGTGGACGGCATCACTTATGAGGTGCGGGAAACAGTGCCCGAATCATTCGATAATGTTCAAATCGCGCTTTTCGCCGGTACCGAAGGTGAAAAAGGGGCGGCAGCGATTTTCAGCAAAGAGGCCGTTGCCCGCGGCGCGGTTTTAATTGATAACGGATCTGATTTTCGTATGGACCCCAAGGTTCCCTTGGTGATTCCGGAAATCAACCCAGAAGATTTAGTTTGGCATTCGGGCATTATCAGTAACCCTAATTGCACGGCATCGGTTATGCTCATGCCCGTGGCGCCCTTGGCCAAGAAATACGGTTTGAAAAAAATAATTTTGTCCACTTATCAGGCGGTTTCCGGGGCCGGCGCCAAAGCTCTTGCTGAGCTGCGCAGCCAAACTGAAACATTTTTAGAAAAGGGAGAGGTCAAAGATCCCGGCTGTTTTCCGGACCCTATCGCCTTTAACGTTTTAAGCCATAATTGGAAAATTGAGGATGCTGGCTATTCTAATGAAGAGTTGAAAGTGATTGCGGAAACCCGTAAAATTTTGCACAACCCCAAGCTTGCGATCGCGCCCACCACGGTGCGCGTGCCCGTGTTTAACGCGCATTCAGAATCGATCTATTTGGAGTTAAAGAAAAATGTTTCGTTAAAAGAAATCATAAAAACTCTGAGCAAAGCGCCCGGAGTGATCGTGGTGGATGAGTCTTGTCCCTTAAACAACAAGGTTTGTCCCATGCCGGTAGAAGCCAGCGGCAGGGACGAAGTTTTAGTGGGCCGGATCCGTAAAGATCCTGCCAACCCCAAAGGAGTGCTGCTTTGGGCCTGCGGGGACAATTTACGTAAAGGCGCGGCCTTAAACGCGGTGCAGATTGCGGAATGTTTGATCCGCTAAACATTGTTCGCGTAACCTAAATTCGTTTTAGTTCATCGACCTCTTTAATCAACAATCCTATTTTTTGAGCCATAAACCATGTCTATAAATGTTCACGTGCTTTTGCCCGCTTATAACGAACAAGGAAACATTGGACCGTTATTGGAGCAATATGTGCAATTGGCTAAAAGTCAGGCGCAAGCGCGGCCGGAGAGAAAATATAAGGTTTTGATTGTGGACGACGGGTCCAGCGATAAGACGGTGGAAACAGCGGAAACTTTTAAAGATAAACTCGATTTGGCAATTGAAAAGCACGGCCAAAACCGCGGTTTGGGTCCGGCCGTTCGCACTGGGCTAAATAAAATTTTAGAACGGGCCGAGCTTGCGCGCACCGTCCCATCCCAAGATATCGTGGTGACCATGGATGCGGACAACAGCCATCCTCCGGAGCTGATCCCCAGCATGATTGATAAAATTGAAAAAGGTTATGATTTGGTGATCGCTTCGCGCTACGTGGAAGGAGGCAAAGAGCTGGGCTTGGCGCGCCACCGCAGTTTGCTGAGCTGGGGATGCAGCCAATTGTTAAAGCAGTTTTTTCCCATCCCCGGAGTTCGGGACTACACTTGCGGTTACCGCGCTTTTAAAATGGCCAAGCTAAAAAAATTAGCGGATAAAACGCAAGGAGAGTTTTATAAAGAAGACAGTTTCGTGAGCGTGAACGAGTTCCTATTGCAAATGGCTAAATTAGGCCTACGCGCCACTGAGGTCCCTTTAGTGTTGCGTTACGATTTGAAGCTTGGCAAAAGCAAGATGAAAGTCCTCTCTACCGTCCTCCGTTATTTCCTACTTATACTGCGAGTTTAAATTTGGGCAACTAAGTCAGAGTGGTATATACACGAGCTCATTGCCGCAATATATCAGAATATTGGTAATTGAACGTACAATTTACCAACTACTGATAAATGAGTTGCGGAATGTCTCCAGCTTGTTCAAAAGGCAGCCAGCGGATAGAGGTGTTTCTATAAATTGTTTTTCCTTTTTCATTAGAACTTACAATAAAGGCGTTTTTAGTTGTGGGATATTTTTTTAAAAATGATATCAGTCTTTTAGGCGGTGAGTTTAAATCCGCCTGGCTCTTTACTTCTATAGGATAAGGCTGGCGATCTTCTATAAATATAAAATCCACTTCATTGGATTCTTCTCCTTTGGTTCGCCAGAACCGTATTTCCTGATTTGGCTTTAGGTTACATTCAAGTTCATGCAACACAAAAGTTTCGAGTAATGCGCCTTTATCGGTCCGCATTTCTAAAGGCTTGAAGTCACGGAGCAGAGAGTTACGAACGCCGATGTCATAGAGATAGTACTTGTGCGATTTTTTGAGTTCATTGCCCATATTTGCGCTATAGCTTGGGACTGAAATCAGCGCATAGGTTTCTTGTAGCAAAGTTAAATATTTTTGAATAGTGGGGGCCGAAAGGCGAGTCTCATCTGCTAAATCAACAACGTTGATGAGGTTCCCTTGGCGTTCAGCCAGCAGATAGATTAAATGATTAAACGCAGTTATATTTTCCTCTTTTATAAAAGATTTGATGTCTTTAGCTACGTAAGTTTGGGTTATGTTTTCTAAAAGGGATTGCTTGTCATTTTCGCTCTTTTCCCAAACCAACCCCGGTAAAGAGCCAAATCGAGTCATGGTTTCCATGGTCTTATTCCCATAAACCTGCTCAAATTCACTGAAAACGCTTGGATAAATCTTGATCGAGCGAAATCGCCCAGCCATAGATTCTTTTAAATGCGTATGCATTTGCAAACTGGAAGATCCGCTAATGAATATTTTAACTTTAGATCCGCTATCATGCACTGCTTTTAAAATATGGGAAATATTTTTTGCCAGATAAAACTCATCTAAAAAAACCACATCTTGTTTTGTTAATAAGTCAAAAATAGCAGCATCATCTTGAGCAAATTTTCGCGCCGAATACGGTTGTTCCATGTCATGGAAACAGGTCTTGATCCCTCGTTTTTCTAACACAGCCATTAACGATTTCATAAGATAAGATTTACCAACTTGTCTGGGTCCGCACAACAAGGTGATGTGTTTTTTGTCCAATTCTTCCAGCAACTGCGCAAAAATACGGCGCCGAATATTCATTTAACAATTATAAATAACATGTTTATAAAAGTCAATTCTGACAATAATAAATATTATGTTTATAATTGTTTTTAACCCTTCATTTTGTACAGCTCTCTACAATATGTGCAAATTAACTTGTCTTTTTGTGCATATTCAAATGTTGTTTTGTGCATATTCAAATGTTATGATAATCCAAGTTATGCATTATCTTTCGCGATCAATGGAGAGTAGAATTGAGCAGGCGCTGGAATCTCATCCCGTTATTATTCTAACGGGGCCTAGACAGGTCGGCAAAAGCACGCTATTGGAACATGCGGATTTTCTAAAACATTGGAAGTACTTGACTTTAGACGACCCGGATATTTTAGATCAAGCGAAAGAGGACCCTAAAGGTTTGTTGTGGGGGGATGGCCCCGTGATTATTGATGAAGTGCAAAGGCGTCCGGAGCTCTTGTTGACGATCAAGTATTTGGTGGATCAGACAAAAGGCCGTAGAAAATTTATTTTGTCCGGTTCAGGCAATGTTTCGTTGCGCCAAGCTCCAAGGGAAACTTTAGCGGGCCGGGCCAAATATTTGCATTTGACCGGGTTAAACTTCAGAGAACTGCATGGTTTGCCTCCGGAAGATGGGGCGCTCTCTCAAATTTGGAACAACTCAAGCTTTCCTAAAGTGGGTAGTGCACCCAGCGCAGACATTCCCGCTGCCGTGTGGCGCGGCGGTCTACCCGGAGTGGCCTTGGCTGCAAACGAAAGGGTTGCTCTGGAGCGACAGAGCGGATACATAGACACCTATATACAACGAGACATTCAGGACCTGGTCAAAATTAGGCATCCTGAAAACTTTCGCGGTCTAATGGAGAATTTAGCTTTGGCAACGGGATGGGAAAGCGTTCAAGCAGAGCTTGGCAATACGTGCGGAGAAACTAGGAGTAACGTTAGCCGGTACATGAGCCTTTTGCTGGATACAAATCTTTTGCATGAATTGAGAGGTTATTCAACCAAAGGGGAACGCGCCTACAAACAATCTAAGTTCTATTGGTTTGATTCCGGCGTGGCCTGCTACTTATCCAACATTCACTCGGAAAACGCTCTTAAAAACAAAGACGTCAAGGGGAGATATTTTGAAAACCTCGTATTACAACAGATCTTGTCTTGGACCTTTTTACAAATAATCAGCCCCGAAATATATTATTGGAAACCAAAGACCGCAGAGGCAGAGGTTGATTTCGTTGTCCGCTTCGGAACTGAGACGATTGGAATAGAAGTGAAGTCTTCTGAAAAAGTTGATTTTGGGGATACAAAATCTATGCGAGCTTTTTTACATGCCCACCCTGATGCGAGCAGGGGGATTATTGTTTATGGCGGCAGAGAAATATTTCCGGTTGCGACAAATATCGCGGCTATTCCCTGGACCGCGCTTTAGAGCGCAGGCTGGCTATGGTGTGAAATTCTTATTGGCTGGAAAGAACAACGTTTAGCGCCAAGCGGATTTGTTGAAGGTCCTCGGAGGAGCTTAGTTTTATTTCCGGGAGAGGTATTTTGCTGAGGATTTCACGTAAAGAGGCTGGGGGAGATTTCAA
>JAHFBY010000095.1:5690-6691 GCA_023249835.1 Elusimicrobiota bacterium
CAGTTCAGCATAGACCGCAAGCTCCACGCCTAATATTTTTTCCAAATAAGCGCGTGAAATTTTGCCTGAACCCGTGGCCGCGACGCGGATGAGCTTGCCGTTATAAATTTTCGGATCGATCAAGTATTTTAGCCCGCGCAGCATTTTTTCTAAGCGCGGATCCTGTTCTTCCACCCCCGCAAAATCCAGGATGATCATTCCGTTTTCTTGAAAACGGGCGGTCTCTGCTAAGCCTTCATCCCCCAACAGTTTAGAAATCATGCATAAGCTATCCAAAATATTTTCTGGACTTAGCATTTCCTGGGTAAATTCTGTTGCCAGCCCATTTGTTTCGATCCTTGGCAATAGGATACGGTTCCAAAATAAGATCAATTGGTTGTCTTGGATATGTTGCTCAACCGCGGTGTTAAAAGCAACGGCATGGGCTTCTACGTTCGTTAAGCCCAATGCTTTGCCCCGCCGCATTTGTTCCAGATAAACGGTTAAGAAATTGCGGCCCACCGCGTAAAGTCCGGCGATATCCCAAGCCGTGGGGTTTTCAAGAGCCATTCCTAAACCGCGCAGCACGCCCTGTTGATGAATTTCATGAACAAAATAGTCTAGCGCTTGTTCAAACCGTTGAGAGGTCGGAGATTGCGAGTCTTCCCAAAACTTGAGCAGCGTTTTTGCAGTTTCCTGCTCTGCGATAGTTTTAGCTTGGGCGGGCGCGTCTGCGCTCTGTCCTAAAGCTAATGAGAGTTCTCTCTTAGTAAGGAACTGGTTTTCAAACTCCCTCATCTTTTCTTCAATGTTGAGGGCAGAAGGGAAATCAGGATGCGTGCCGCGAAACCCTAGCCTACGAAAGAGGAACTTTAAAAAGAATTCAGCCATCCCTTGTCCGCGATCGCCAAACTGCTCCTGCATTTGAGGTACGAAATAGCGGAGGCCTTGCCGGATTACGCGCGCGTGGTGTTCGCGCAAAGTGTAACCGGTTTCCACTCCCATGTAAGCCCGGCGCGGGT
>JAHFBY010000462.1 GCA_023249835.1 Elusimicrobiota bacterium
GAATGCCGCCGGTAAGAATAGTTTCCGGAGGATAATAACGACTGTCATAAGACACCTCGTCTCCAAAACGCGAATCAGTTACAGTCGGCGTGGTCACTTGTAATTTATAATAAGAGACGTTTTTATAAGTTTCCAATTTCTCATTGGCCAAAATCACAGCCAATGATCTTGCTTTAGATACGGACACCGACCTCATAATATTAGGGAACGCGGTCATAGTGCCGACAATTGCAACGGTCAAAACCAAGACCGTTAGCATGACATCGACCAATGTAAACCCAACGCAATTAGACGGTGGATTTTTTATCGATTTCCTGCTATCATTCAATGAAAAGAGCATACATAACGTAAGTATAATAGCCATTTGACATTTTTTCAATATCGCTGCCCAAGGTATTAAAGTTTATGAATAAAGGCGTTACGTTAGTTGAAATCATGATCGTGGTCAGCATTCTAGGAATACTGGGCGCGGTCACCCTGCCTAAATATTCCGAGGCAGTGCGAAAATCCAAGGAAGGGTCAACTAAAACCTCGTTGGTCAACATGCGTTCAGCTCTCTTATTATATTTTGCGGACAACATCGGCGTAGACCCGTCCACTTTAACCGCAATTGTTCCCGATTACATAGACGCAATTCCTTCTGCCAGTTTAGGTAAATGGCATTCCGACTCCAGTTCCATTATAAACGCCTCAACTTACGGCGTCATCAACCAAACCGATTTAGGCGGCTGGTACTACGTTACACCTTCGGGGAAAGTGGTGATCAATTGCACTCATACCGATACGAAACAAGCCATCATTACTTCCTGGTAACCCGGAATTATTTTTATTTATAAAATTTATCAAAAAAATGTTTGACATCTAAAATGATTGCGAGTATAATACTTACTCTATGTCTCAAATGACGCTGAACCAAAAGACAACGCTTCCCAAAGTTGGGAAGATAAATCGCAAGTGGTACTTAGTAGACGCGAACGACCTGGTGTTAGGACGTCTCTCTACCGGGCTCGCTGATTTATTGACCGGCAAAGGAAAAAACATATACGCTTCCAACGTTGATTGCGGCGATTTTGTAGTGGCCGTTAATGCGGCTAAAGTTCGGCTCACCGGAAAAAAACTTGAACAAAAAGTAGATTATCACCATAGCGGTCGCCCCGGCGGCGGACGATCTATGCCCTACAAAAAACTCATGCAGGATAGACCCGAATATGCGTTACTCCGTTCAGTAAAGCGCATGTTGCCCAAAAACAAACTGGCTTCTCGCCAGATATTGCGTCTGAAAATTTATCGCGGCAACAGCCATCCGCATTTGAGTCAAAATTTAGAAAAGGTGGCCATCTCCGCATGAGCTCTGAAACAAATTCATTTGCCGCAGCCCCAACTCAAGAAACGCCTGTTGTTGCTTTAACCCTGCCTAAAAGCAGTGATTTAACTAAAGCTATTTGGGCCACTGGCCGGCGCAAAACAGCCATCGCCCAAGTGCGGCTAACAGCGTCTAAAAACGCCAGCAAAATTTCTGTAAATCAGTTAAGTTTGGACGGTTATTTTAAAGGCAACCACCATCAGGCTATGGTTGCCACTCAATCTTTACAGTTAATTAATAATTTTTCCGGTTACGATTTGCTAATCCGCGTAAAAGGCGGCGGCATTTCCGGTCAAGCAGAAGCTATCCGGCACGGCATTGCCCGCGCCCTATCTCATTTAGACGTAAAAGTTAAGCAGAAAATGAGAAAAGAAGGATACTTAACCAGAGATTCACGCGCTGTTGAACGTAAAAAGTCCGGACAACCTAAAGCCCGCAAACGGTTCCAATACTCAAAACGATAATCAGCCCCCAATATTGGGGCGTTTCTATGCGGGGCGAGCAGTTAGAAGAGCTTTTTAACTCTTATGGCAACATCTGTTTCCCGCCGAGTTCCTAAAACCGCCCATTACGATCAATCTGCTTTTTCTTGCAAAACAATATTATTTAACTGTAACTGTCACAGTTTTGAAGACGTAGAAACTCAACTGATTAAAGCTATTCACTGCACGCTTTCGCGAGCGCGCGCCATTGCCTGGAAAGTGCATACCGTGGGCAGCGAAGTGGTTTATTCCGGTCACAAAGAGCGTTGCGAAGCCGTGGCTGAAGTATTGGCCGCTGTCGGATTAATTGTCAAAA
>JAHFBY010000096.1 GCA_023249835.1 Elusimicrobiota bacterium
GTTAATGATATAATTGATTTATCAGATCGAATTATATCTCCTCCGACGATGGAAAAAGGGGTTGTTTTAGAGAAATTTTGCAAGCCTGTGTATAAATTGTCCACAATATCCACAGAGATATCCCCATTTATTCCAAGCGTCAATAATGCGCATACCGGAGTGGCTCCGCCCATAGCAGCCAAGTCACTTAAATTAACCGCTGCTGCTTTCTGCCCCAAGCTTCGCCAAACCGCTTGTGGTGTAGGATAAAATCGCTTCATATAATCAAAGCGAAAATGCGTGCCTTCGATTAAGGTGTCGGTGGTGAGCACCAGGCTGGAAGATGAGGCCAAGTTGGCTACATAGGCGTCGTCACCTAAAGGAACACGAGTTTTAAGAAGGTTAGTGACTGGAGTTGGACCGCACCAGCGCGCAATGCGTTGGATAAGCTCTTGCTCGCCAATAGTTTTAAGTTTGGGCATGGTGAGGGGGACGAAAAAGTTAAGCAGTCCCTTTAGTTAGGAACTCTTGGGCCACTTCACTGAGCAAGGTTGAGCCCACGATCAGGGCGCGTTCATCGATATTAAATTCTGGATGGTGCCAGGGAAATTGCGTTCCCAAAGCTTTATTGCCGGTACCAATGTAAATGAAGCAGCCCGGAGCTTGGCGGAGGTACTCAGAAAAGTCTTCTCCGCCCATGGAGGCTGTTTCCAAATCCACAATCTGACTCTCGCCAAACACTCGCGCTGCCACTTGGCGGGACAATGCGCAAACCTTAGGATCGTTCGCAAGCAGCGCGCCGATGGTTTGATAGTCTAATTTATATTTTCCACCGTGGGATTTAGTCACGCCTTGCAAAATTTGGCGCATGAACCGCGGGATTTGGGCCTGTGTTTTAGAGGAAAGAGTGCGCACAGTGCCCGTTAACGTCACTTTTTCGGCTAAAATGTTATAGCGAGCGCCGCCCTGCATTGTGCCAATCGTCAGCACCGCCGGCTCGAGCGGATCGATCCGGCGGGAAACAATGCTTTGCAAAGCTAAAATAGCCTCCGCAGCAATTAATATCGCGTCTTTGCCCTCGTGCGGATAAGCGGCGTGGCCTCCTTGGCCAAAAATTTCCAAAGTGAACTTATCCACCGACGCCATGAGCGGCCCGGGCTTCAGCCCGATCTTGCCCGTTGGAAACCGCGGATTCACGTGCAAACCCACCACGGCTTGGACTTTAGGGTTTTGCATCACACCCGCGGAAACTAAAGATTTGGCCCCGCCCGACCCCTCTTCATTGGGTTGGAAAAAGAACTTCACCACGCCGGGCAGATTTTTTTTTTGCGCCAACAGCATGGCCGCGCCCAAAAGCATAGCGACGTGCGCATCGTGGCCGCAAGCGTGCATGACCCCTCGGTTTTTAGAGGCGTACGGCAATGGTTTTTTTTCCATCAGGGGCAAAGCGTCCATGTCCGCGCGCAAGGCGATACAGCGCGCTCCTTGGCCCAGGCTCGCCAACACCCCGGTCTTGCCCACGCGGCGGAATTTTATTTTTAAAGCCCGCAGGTTTTTTTCAATAAATTGGGCGGTGCGAAACTCGCGCTCCCCCAACTCCGGATAGCGATGAATTTTCCGGCGAATAGCAATTAACTGATCTAAGAATTTATTGTTCATACGTGACGTCCTCGTTTAAATTAAATCTTCCAAGCTGTACGCCTGCCAATCAGCGCTATTTTTTAGCGAAGGAGGGAGCGCTTCGGCAGAAATAAGCACCGGCTGTATAGTCACTTTATTTTTTAAATCCGTTAATTTTTTACAAAAATCGAGCGCAATTTTTTCATTGATACGCCCCCACTTACATTCTCCTAGATAAGAAAGTCCGGATTTAAGCGCAATTGTAAAATCAACTTGAATGGTCTTATCCCAATAGGACCCCATTTTAAAAGGTTCGGACAATTTAGGTAAAAGGACCTGCGTCAAAAACAACTCTGCGGCCACAGACTCGAAACAGATTCCCCAATAGGCATCCAAATGCGGGGCCAGCATCGTGGCATAAAAGAGCCTCTGATCCATGCGTTCAATTAGTCCCGCATGGGGGTAGATGAACGCAAACCAGAACCGCAAAAGAGGGTCGCCTATGGCATAAGCGCTCTTGCGTTCATAAACCTCCTGATAAGAGAGGAGCGGCGTTCTTTTTTCCACGTATTGCAGCGCCATTAGGCTCTTCGTATAATAAGGAATGCGGGACCGCTCCACTCCCAGCGATGCGGCTAACTCACTGATCCCTTTGCGCGTAGACCCCAAAGACTCCAGCAAGCTGAAATAAAGTTTCGGCTCTTTAAGTTCTTCCATGAGCAGAAAATCAGCCTCTTTTGCCAAAGGCGCGTCCGGTTCTAAAAATAAGTTAGAAATTTGCTGGGACAGGCTCTCGCGGGCAGCAAACATCTTGTGATAAGCAGGGATGCCGCCGCACAAAAAATAGCGTTTAGCTTGTTCCTTGAGAGGCAATGCAGGATGAAATTTAAGGCTCTCTAAAAACGTCAACGGTTTTAAATGCAAAACCGCAGTTCGCCGGCCAAAAAGCGGGGATTTTTGAGCCAAAACTTCACGCTCCATAAAACCCAAGTACGATCCGCACAAAACCAAAAACAATCGTCCGTCGCGCGACCAGTGGTGGTCCCACCATTTCTGCAGTAAGGACGGCAATTCCGGGGCCGCTTCCACCATCCATTGAAACTCATCTAAGATAAGCAACGTTTTTCCGGATATTTTTTGGAAAGCGACGTTTAACCGAGCAAACGCCGTTTCCCAATCGTTTATGGGCAAGTGGACCAAATCAGGCGCTGCAAATAAACGAGAAATTTCCGCCACAAAATGCCGAATCTGGCTGCGCGTATCCGAACGGGTGCCTACCGCAAAAAGAGTGCGTTTACCTTTGGAAAAATGGCGCAGGAGCTCAGTCTTACCCACGCGCCGCCGCCCGTAAAGCACGACCAAATCCGATTCCCTGGACCGCCAACGCTTTTCCAAAAGAGCCTGCTCTTGGGAGCGTCCGATGAAAAGTGAGTTTGAGTTCATTTGTATAAGTTAATTTATACTAAATTGGTTCAACCAAATCAAGAAAACGCCTGTTTACGCGCCCAACAAATGTTTGACAGCCAGCGGCAAAAAACTAGCGATATCCGTAGCCATTAAACTCAGCTCGCCGGTTTTTTTTGCCGCCAAGTCGCCGGCGGCCCCGTGCAAATAGGCTCCGGCGCAAGCGATTTTAAGCAAGGGGTCCGAAAGGTCCGTCCGCAAGTTCCCGGATAGCGCAGAGATCAGCCCGGTAAGAACATCTCCTGAACCGCCCGTCGCCATGCCCGGGTTTCCCGTAGTGTTGATAAAAGTTTGGCGGCCGTCCGTGATCACGGTCCCTGATCCTTTTAGGAGAGTTATAACTCGGTTCAATTTAGCAAATTTCTCCGCAACGACCAGTCGTTGGAATTCGACAGCGTCCGTAGAAATGTTCATAAACCGGGCCAGCTCCCTGGAGTGAGGCGTAACGATAATCGGCAAGGCAAAAGGATTAAGTGGCTCACTCGCGCGAGGCTTTAAGGCCATGAACCCGTCCGCGTCTAAAACCAGGCATTGGAGGGGGAAACGGGAACGCGCCAACCATTGCAATAGAGCGTGCATAAAGGCGCGCGTCCCTGAATTTAAAGAAAGGCCCGGCCCTACCGCTAGGCTCGTAATTTTTCGCCTGATCATATATTCTTTTAATTTGCGCAAAGAACCTGCTGTTAAGCCTCCCGCGGCAGACTCAGGCAAAGATAAAACCATCGCCTCTAACGGCGCGCGCTTAACGATCATCCCAAATAAACTTTTGACCACCGCGACCGTAGCCAAGCCGGCGCCGCCCCGGTAAGCGCCCCATGCCGCCAGAGCGGCGGCGCCCCCCATGCCGCGGGAGCCCGCCACGATCAAAACGTGTCCATAACTGCCTTTAGAGGATTGCGCCGCGCGCGAGAGAAACCAGGAAGAAACTTGCGCGCAGCGCAAGCGGTGAACGCTCACGGCTTTCACGAACGGCCCTGATAAAGGGCCACGGCGAGCGCGTAATCTTTAGTGTGAGAAAGGGAAAGAGAAATCCCGCTTTGATAGCGCGCTAAGCGCGCGGAAAACTTGATTCCGGGTTTGCCGTCCCGGTCCCGCGTGACGCTGATCTCCTTATGCCCAATGCCGCGCAAAGACGTGCGCCCGGAAAGGGCTTTCCACACCGCTTCTTTAGCCGCGAAACGCACCGCATAGTGTTGAGCGGAATTTTTCTTATCCGCGCAATAAGCCACCTCTTCTGATGTAAAAACTCGGTTTAAAAAGCGTTTGTTTTTAACCATCCGCCGGATGCGCATGATATCCACGATGTCGGTGCCCAGGGAAACGGTTGCTTGAATTGGTAAGCCCATACTAAAATGATATCAAATTAAATTCTAAAGCGCCGGTTAAAAGATTTTCGGGCGGAAGTCATTAGAGAGGAGCCAGAGCCACAAAGGTATTGCTTGAATTTCGTAGCGATCTGTGTGGATAGTTTCTTGTAAGTCTTCGGTTAGAATAATACCATTTTTAATATTATAGGCGGATAACGCCTCTGCCAACCCTTCAACTTCTCGTTTGCGCGTTTCCGGGCTGCCTATACTCCTTGTGACTTGAATGGCTTGAATGGGCCGTCCTCGGTCCGTTACAACGAAATCACATTCTTTTGCGGCTTTGTGGTAATAGATATCGCAGCCTGTGCGTTTAATGGCTAAATACGCAATATTTTCCAAGACTCGCCCTGCGTTTTCAGAGAATCCGAAACGGACAGCTTGCGTTAAGCCATGGTCAATGTTATAGACTTTTCTGGGCGCGCGCATTTGTTCCTTTATTTTATAGCTGTACTTTTTAACCGTAAAAATTAGGAACGCTTCTTCGGCATAGTTTAAGAAGTTGCTGAGAGTATTTTTGCTGAAAGTGTATCCGAACTGGTTCAGTTTTTTTGCCGTGGATGAAATTGAGAAATCGCAGGCCATTTGATCCATTAATAAGTTCAAAAAATCTTCCAGCAACTTAATGTTGGACACTTTGTGGCGTTCTACGATATCTCGATAAAACATGACTTTAAAGTATTCCGAGAGCACCTGGTTGGGCGCGGGTGAATTCAGGATCCCGGGGAATCCTCCTAATTTAAGGTAGTGCTGAAACTGCCTTTTAAAAGAAGCCCTCTCCTGGGTTTGCAAAGGGCGTTTCAGCATAGTTTCGATTTTGCGGGCTCTTAAAAACTCCTGAAAGTTTAGGGGGTAAACGTTCCAGACCAAGGTCCTCCCTCTTAACTCGGTGGCAATTTCTCTGCTCAACAGTTTAGACGATGATCCGGTTAAGATGAGTTTCAAATTTCGGTTTTGCTCCGTGATGCGCCTGGCCCATTTTGACCAATTGGGGATGTTTTGGATCTCATCGATCAACAGGTAAATTTTTCGTTTCGTGTCCGATTGAAAAACCTCTAAAATAGTCTCCCAAAGGAGGCTGAGTTCGTCTCCGCGAAGAGGGTGTAGACGTTCATCCTCGCAATTTAAATAGATGACATTGGATTTTGGGTTGTCTTGCAGTAAAGTTCGAACCAACTGATGGCACAAGCACGTTTTCCCGGACCGGCGCGCTCCGATCAAGCAGAGGATCTCCGAACCCCCTACCAAGGGCAGATTAAAATCCCTGTCAAAGAGGTCGGGCACGTCCGATTCGTTCCAATCCGCAAGGATTCTTTTTAATTTGTCAGCTGTTTCCATTTGTACTCCTAATAATACAAATCACTAGTATAATTGTACTATGAATAATACAAATAATCAACCTTTCATCCAGAACGACCGCTCTGGAAACCAGTTCAAGGTTATTTTGCGAAGAGTCAATTAATTAGATTGCGGTTTTATCGGTCGAAATATTTTTACTGATTCTGCCAAAAGAACCAACGCCACGATCAATAAACAAAGCGCGGTGGATCCCACCGGATGAAATAACGGCCCGCCTTGAAAAAGGCCAAAGAGCCACGGTTTAATGGACAAGGTTAAAGAACATAAAGTGGTCACCATCATTAAAGACGCGGGCACAAAAGTGATCCACCACCTTTGTCCGCAAGCTCTAAGCCAAACCGTAACGGCCATGAGCGTTAAAGCGGCTAAAAGCTGGTTAGTCGCGCCAAAGACCGGCCAAAACAGTTTCCAAAGCGGGCCTTTAGCGCCGGCGTTGGTAAACATCAACGCCAAGGGAATGAGCAATGAAATAAAAGTGGCAAGCCACGCGCCTACCTTGCCTTTAAGTCCGGTAAGTTCTTGCAGGATATAGCGGCTTAAGCGAGTGGTGACGTCCAAGGTGTCATAGATGAAAGTGGCAAACGCCAATTTACCGAAAGTAACCCCGGCAGAAAAACTAATCCCGAACAATCCCATAAAGTGCGCTAGGCCCCGCGCATAGATTTCGTCTGGACCCAAATCTAAAGCCGGGTCCCCCTTGGGCAGGATCATGATCGTTGATAAGGCAATGAGCGCGATCAAAGATTCCAGGAGCATTCCGCCATAACCCACGGCCACGGCGTCGCGTTCCTGGCGCAACTGTTTGGAGGTGGTTCCGCTGGCCACTAAACCATGAAA
>JAHFBY010000097.1 GCA_023249835.1 Elusimicrobiota bacterium
GCATCGGCGTGGCCCAAGACCGCGCGTTTAATTTTTATTACCAGGCAAACCTTGATTTACTGGAAGAGTTGGGAGCCCGGCTCGTGCCCTTCAGCCCGCTGTGTGACGCGGCCTTGCCCAAAGGATTGAGCGCGCTTTATTTTGGCGGGGGGTTCCCTGAGGTTTACGCGCAAGAGCTGGCGGACAACGCGCCGCTGCTGCGGCAAATTAGAGATCAGGCGCGGTCGGGACTGCCGATTTACGCTGAATGCGGCGGGCTGATCTATTTGTCCGAAGAGTTGGAAACGTTCGATGGCAAACGATACTCTATGGCGGGCGCGGTCCCGGGTAAAATATTAATGAAACAAAGGTTGCAGAATTTCGGATATAAGGCCGGGACGCTCACGCGAGACTCGGTCCTGGGAGTTAAAGGAACGGTCGTGCGCGGCCATGAGTTTCACTATTCCGACCGCATTTTTGATGCCGATGAACAATGTGCCTACGAACTTTTAGACCGGCGCAGCCAAAAAACAGTGCGCGAAGGATTTGCCCAAGAGAACCTCTTAGCCTCTTATCTCCACCTCCATTTCCTTGCCAACCCCGCTTGGGCGGAAACTTTTGTGAGCAAAGCGGCAGTCCCGCAATTTTAAGGCTTGCTAAACAAATATAATTAACATAGAATATTGAGCGATAGAAACTCAATTTACAAGGATAATAAAACAGATGATTTTACGCGCCCGGCTCCTCAAACAGATAATAAAAGGTTTAAAGTTAAGTCCAGTGACGGCTTTGATGGGGCCCAGGCAAAGCGGTAAAACAACCTTGGCCAAGGAGTTAGCGCGTCAGTTCCAAGGAGTATACTTGGATTTGGAGAACCCGCTTGATTTGGCAAGATTAAAAAATCCGATCAGGGAACTCACCTCGCATAAGGGACTTATCGTATTGGATGAAGCGCAGCGGTTCCCTGACTTATATCCTGTTTTAAGGGTTCTCTCTGATCAAAAGCCTTTGCGCAGACGATTTTTAATTTTAGGCAGCGCTTCACTGGATTTGGTTAAAGGAGTTTCAGAGTCGCTGGCCGGCAGAGCGCATTTTGTAGATATTGGCGGTTTTACGTTAGAAGAGGCCGGGCCCTCTTTAAACAAACTTTGGGTTCGAGGAGGGTTTCCGCCCTCATTTTTAGCGCGCACGGAAACGGCAAGCCAAACCTGGCGCGAAAATTTCATTCGCACTTTTTTAGAGAGGGATATTCCGCAGCTAGGGCTTCGGATTCCCGCGTCAACATTGCAGCGATTCTGGACTATGCTTGCGCATTATCACGCTCAGACGTGGAACGGTTCGGAGATTGCCGCATCCCTGGGAATTGCACACACCACTTCCAAACACTATCTAGATATCTTGAGCGGAACTTTTCTTTTAAGGCAACTCCAACCCTGGTTTGAAAATGTAGGCAAAAGGGTCGTTAAAGCGCCTAAAGTCTATATCAGAGATTCAGGGATTTTACACGCCCTATTGCAAATTTCCAATCAAAGAAACCTTGAATCTCATCCTAAATATGGAGCTTCTTGGGAAGGTTTTGCCCTAGAACAACTCCTTTCTAGATTTGGAGAGAGGAACTGCTATTTTTGGGGCACTCACGCTGGAGCGGAGTTGGATTTATTGGTCTTGCGAAACGGCAAACGATGGGGTTTTGAATTTAAGACCAGCGAAACGCCCGTTCCAACTAAGTCCATGCACATTGCGCTGCACGACCTTAAGTTAGAACGTCTGTGGGTCGTCTATCCTGGAAAAGAGTCCTACGCCCTTTCTGAAAAAATTAACTGCATAAGCTTGTTGGAAAGCTTGAATTTATCCCTTTAAATTTTTGGTATTCATTTGTTGGGAGGGGGCCTCGAAGGCGATCCGATGGCATGAGAAAGAGGTATAATTAACTAATATCTATATGGATCTATCTAAAGTAACGGTCTTGATCGTGGGCCACGGCAGCAGGGACGCGGCATCGAATGCAGAGTTTGAGCAACTAGTAGCGCTTTACGCAGAGAAGCATCCGGAAGTTCACGTGGCTTTTGGCTACATCGAGCTGGCGGTTCCTGCCTTGCAGCAAGCTTTGGCCGAGCTGGCGCCAATTTTTCGCCAAATCGTGGTGGTGCCCTTAATGCTGTTTGCCGCCGGGCACGTGAAAAACGACATTCCTTTAGCGTTGGCCCAAGTGCGGCAACAATTTCCGCAAACCCTTTTCTTGGCCGCTCCGGCTTTGGGCGTGCACCCGAGCATGGCGGCGCTGGCCTTTGCGCGGTTAGAGGAAGCCGTGGCCTTAAGCGCGGAAGAAGCCAAACAGACCGCGGTCATCGTTGTGGGCCGAGGTTCCAGCGACCCGGACGCCAACGGCGATTTTTGCAAGTTAACGCGGCTCTTCAGCGAAGGCCGGGGCTTTGCGCTCACCCTCCCTGCTTTCATTGGCATCACCGGGCCCGCTTTTTTAGAAGCGGCGGAGTTGGCAGCGCGCACGCGCCCCAAGCGGATCGTGATCGTGCCCTACATGCTTTTCAGCGGCCGTTTAATTTCCAAACTGGCAGAGCAAGCCGCTGCTTTTAAGGAACAGTACCCATGGATCGTAACCGTTGTCGCCTCCTATTTAGGTGCGCACAAACTGCTGCTAAACTTAATCGAAGAAAGGATTACCCAAACCTTGCAAGGGAGCGCGCCGTTGCCTTGCGATAGCTGTCAGTACCGCGTGCCCTTGCCCGGCCTAACGCAAAATGTCGGCGGCTTAAAAGCCCTGCTTTGGAGCATCCGCCACACCTTTACGCACAACCAAGCCGCGCCCCACATCCACAGCCACAAGCCCATCCGCAAGCACGTTTTAGTTTGCGGCAACGTGGACTGCGTGGACCGCGGCAGCCTCCCGCTCTTGGACAGCCTGCGCCGCTTGATCAAAGAAAAGGGCAAAGAAAAAGAGATCCAGGTCACCCGCACTTCCTGCATGGGCCGCTGCGGCGAAGGCCCCACAGTCGCGGTCTACCCCGACGGCATCTGGTACCGCGGCGTCACCGAAAAAGACGCCGAAACCTTAACCAACGACCATTTGCTAAGCGACAAGCTAGTCACGCATTTAGTCGACAATATTATGTCTTAGATGAAATTCCGGGGATTGAGTTTAAATTTGTTGAATAAAATAAACGACGTTTTTTTCAAAGATGGACAATGCAGTGTCTTGGGGCGAGCTTTTAAGAGCGCTGTTTTTAGCTTTTTCGATTTGAGCCGCTGAGATTTTAAATTTATTCGCCACAAAGAGCGCGTCTGTTATATCTTGTTCGGTAAAACGCCTCAGCTTGGCGATAACTAAATCCAATGGACTTAAAACCTTAAGCGTTGTTTTCTTGTCCTTATAGATAGTGACCGCTCGCCTGCGGTATCCTGCGGGCAGAGAAATTAAAGACCAGCGTGAAATATCTTCCCCTAAATCCGCAGGCACGCCCTTGGATTTTAGAAAGTTTTTTAATGGATTGATCTCGCCTTTAATTTCCGCATTCACGTCCAATGTTGCCCGATGGATCATTCCGTAATAGTGCAGCGCCACGCCGCCCAACAATATGACTTCGGTTTTAACATTGCGAATACCGGCATATTCTTTCAACAGCTTGATGAACAGCTTTAAATTAACCGGAGACAAATTCTAAAACCTCTAAGAAGCGGCGGTACTCTTTAGGGTCCCATGCGCCCTTAATTTTTTTAAGCGGTTTCCTTTTTTTGGCAATATTAATCATGGTTTTAAAGTGCGAATGCCATATGCATGCCTTCTCGTATGCCGTTCGCACTGCCGGTTCGTTTAGAAAGCCGGCCCAATTAAATCGGTCATTAAATAAAATCTCTAACCACAATAGCCCGCAGCTCGCAGGGTCCTTAATCACCTGGCGAATATTTTTGGCTCCGGTATAATAAGGCAACAACACAAAATTATCGTTCATGGAATCCTGCTATAAATTTAACATAATTATTACAGATTCTCAATTTTGCGCCGCTTATAACCCTATTCGCGTTAAACTGGTGTATAATCATTGGTAGCCGCAACACTTTACTAAAAATGGATATTTAAATGAATAAACAACTATATGTGGGCAAGCTCCCCAGGACTTTAACGGAAGAGACTTTACGAAAGATGTTTTCTGTCTATGGGCCGGTGCTTAGCGCCATCCTCATACGCGTTAAAGACAGCGATCAGTCCAGGGGTTTTGGGTTCGTAAACATGAAAAATGCCGAAGACGCGGACGCTGCTTTGACAAAGATGAACGGCGCTTTAATTGAAGGGGCCGCAATCGCCGTGACTGAAGCCAGGCCCTTAGCTGAGAAAAAAAAGCCGGTTGTGTTTAAAAAAAGAGCTTGGCCCAAACACAGCGCGGAACCAGTGAAAGAAGCGCCGAAAAAAATGGACCGCCCGCCAAGTATAAGTTCCGGAGACCACCCAAAATTTGGCAAACGGAAGAGCTTCACCGCCCCAGGGGCAACAAAAAAAGTATAATTAGGAGACGTCCATTTAGATTAAAAGGAGTGCGGTATGGCATGTAATGAAATTGCGGCGTTGCGGTTGGCTTTGATGGGGGTTTTGGGGATTCATGATGAGTCCGAGAAGGCGCATGAATTGGCTGAGTTGGGCGAGTCTGCAAATAAGCCTGGGCCTTTGTGTTCTTTGAGTGGGGCTAAGGACTTGGCCAGCATGAAGAAGTTTTATGAGTCTTCGCTTGCCGGGCTGCAGGAAAAAGTGGCTAAGACAGCGCCTTCCGATCCCAAGCTTCCCTATTACCAATCTTTGATGGTCTTGACCAAAAAAGTGGAGTTTGATCTGCAAAATCATATCGACAGCCTGACCCGGTTTTATAAGAACTTGGACGAGATGCACGACCTCGTGCATGAGATCCATCCGCCGGTAAAGGCTTAAGCCGGGGGAGCTATGGCTGTTCCTAAGTTTGCTAAAGTTGCGCAGTGCGAAAAAATTCAAGGAGGCGTTCGGCTGATTAATTTTGTCCTTTGCGGACCCGACCCTTTGGGTTTTGCGGGCGGACAATACATTATCGTCAATACGGGTTTGGAGCTGCCGGGCGGAAAAATAGTGAAGCGCGCCTATTCGATTCTTTCCGCGGACTCCGATCAATTGCGGTTTGCGATTGCGGTCAAGCAGGTGGGGTCGGGACCGGGGTCTAATTTTATGCACCAATTGAGCGTTGGCCAAGAGCTGCCTTTCAGCGGCCCTTGGGGACAGTTTCGTCCGGATTCAAATACCGTTCAAGGGCCGGCTTTGATCGTGGCCACGGACACGGGAATTACCGCTGCGTTGGGTTTGGCGCAAGGCGCGGCGTTTGCTCAAGCGCATCCCGGTTCCCAACTCATTTGGCTGGTTTCAACTCCAGACTATTTTTTGCCGCCGGAGTGGGCCGCTTCCCGGCTCAAGGTGCGCCAAACCGCGCTTAAGGTAAAAACCGTGCTTCCGGCCGGAGATCCGGCCCGCGCGCAAACGCTCTTGCGCGATTGGGCGGAGGTTTTTCCGATCAAGCTTTCGGGATCTGTTTATTTGGCAGGCGACGGCGATTTGCTTTATCCTCTTTCCTCGGCGTTTACGGCGCGGGGCTGTTTAGAAAAAGATATTAAATTGGAATGTTTTTTTAATAATCCGTTTAAAAAGGTGGCGTCATGAACGACATGCGGCAGATGACGGGTTTGGGGCGCAAAATCGAAGACAACAGCTTTGCGATTATCGACCAAGAGGCGGGCGCGCATCGCTTTAGTCCTGAGGAATGGGAAGTGGTCCGTCGCGTGATTCACGCGACGGCGGATTTCGAATATAAAGAGCTGATCAAAATCCATCCCCAAGCCATTGCTTCTGGCATCGAGGCGCTGCGCAACGGCTCAACCGTGCTGGTGGATGTCAAAATGATCGCCGCAGGATTAAATGAAGACCGGCTCCGCGCTTACGGCTGCGAGATCCGTTCCTACATTTCGGATGAAGACGTGATCGCGACCGCGCAAAAAAATAACTCCACTCGCGCCATTGAGGCGATGCGTAAGGCGCACCGTTTGGGCGTGCTGAACCATGCGGTGGTGGCGATCGGAAACGCGCCGACGGCGTTGCTGGAAACCGTGCGCTTGATCCGCGAGGAAGGCGCGCGGCCCGCGCTCATCATCGGCGTGCCCGTGGGCTTTGTTTCCGCGGCCGAGTCCAAGGAAGCGGTGTTGGGATCAGGGTGCCCATTCATTATTTCTACCGGACGCAAAGGGGGCAGCCCGATCGCAGTGGCCATTATCCACGCGCTTTTGCTTTTGTCCGCTAAAAAGCTAGAGAATGGAAAATCCGCCTGATCCGCAAAAACCTCTGCGCACGGGTTGGACTACGGGCGCGTGCAGCGCGGCTGCGGCTAAAGCCGCCACGCTGGCTTTAATCCAACAGGAACGCGCTGGTTCTAGCGCAGTCGTCATCCCCAACGGACAGCGCGTGGAGTTTGCTTTAAAGCGTTGCGAGTATGATTTAAAAAGCGCGACGTGTTCCGTGATCAAAGACGCGGGCGACGATCCGGATTGCACCAACGGCGCGGAGCTGACGGCCACGGTCTCTTGGCTGGACGAGCCGGAAAAAATTTTACTCGACCGCG
>JAHFBY010000463.1 GCA_023249835.1 Elusimicrobiota bacterium
ATGGCGATAATGGCGATCTTCTCTTTTTCAATCATAACAGTTCTCCTTATTTTTCCGCGGACACAATAAAAATCGGGTTAAGCGCCGACAAACGCGTCATCTCTAAGATCGGCTGGCTGCGCGACACCTGCAACTGCGTCAGCTCGGCCTTGAGCCCAAGATTTTTAAGCGCCTGCCAGCACTCGCTTAAGTTTTCCAAGGTGATCATGTTCACGACTAACCGGCCTCCCGGCTTTAAGCGCCGCACCGCTTCTTTTAAAATCGGTTCCATGGATCCGGAGGAACCGCCCACAAAAACAGCGTCCGGATCATCCGGAATCAGCTTTAAGGCTTCCGGCGCCAAAGCGTGCAAGAGTTTTAAATGCGGGACGTGGAACTTAGCGATATTTTTACGGATGTTCGCGCACTCTTCCGCATTTTTTTCCACCGCATAGACCTGTCCAGACTTGGCCAAGAGCGCGGCCTCTACTGCCACGGAGCCTGACCCCGCGCCAATGTCCCAAACCACGTCTGCCGGGCTGATGCGCAACCGGGCTAATGAGACTACGCGCACTTCCATTTTAGTGATCAACCCCTTTTCCGGCGCGCGCTGAAAAAACTCCAGGTCAGGGACGCCGAACCGCCAATCCTTGGCGGGAAAATCTTCCGTAACAGCCTCGCTTTCAGAAGGCGCGCTTGCGGTTAAGATCATGACGTTAAGCGCAGAAAATTTCTGCGCCGCTATTTCGGACAGGCTCCCGCGCGTTATTTTTTCATCCGCTCCTTCTAAGTTCTCGCAAACCGTGACTAAAAAATGGCGAAACCCGTTGTCCAAAAGCGCTTGGCTGATGCGGTCGGGCGAGTTCTCCTCATCTGTAAACAGACCGATTTTCTTAGGCAGGCCTTCGGCCAAAACTTTAAACAGGTTCTCCATGGGCTTGGCATGCAAACTCACTAAAACCGCGTCTTCCCAGCTCTCTTTAGCTTTGGCAAAGCCCAATTGCATGGAGCTCACTCCCGGATGCAGCTCCAGGTTTTCCTTCGGCACTTTGGTCAACAGGTATTTGCCGATACCGTAGAAGAGAGGGTCCCCGGAAGCCAGGACCACCATCTGTTTTTTTCCCGCTTCCGCGTTGATGCGCGCGGCCACTTCCTTTAAATTTGACTTCACCACCACTTTTTCGCAATTGGCCGGATGAAAGAACTCCAAATGGCGCTCCCCTCCGAAGAGGATCTCCGCGCGTTCGATCCATTGCAAAGCGGCGGGCGTTACGCTTTCCCGCCCGTTATCCCCGATGCCGATCACCCTGATTTTAATATCACTGCCCATGCGTTTTGCTCCCTTCCCAATGCCCGGCTAAAATTTCGTTCTTGCCCAACACTTTACCGTTAAAATCCGTGAGGATACACTCCACCCCGATTTTACCTTCCACATTATTGTAGCAGGCTCGGCAAACCTTTTGCGCCACGCGGCCCCAAAATTGCGGGGCGTTAGCTTTTTCCATAATTTCCTGCACGTGGCGCGCGGTGTTGGCCGCGGAAACTTCCGCAACGACCAATGGGTCCAAACCGCACTCGGCCGCGATAGCGGCTAAGAACTGCATGTCCACGTGGCTGCCCGCCACGTGCGTCTGCATTGTGCCCGCCGCGATCTTGGACATTTTTCCGGGCATGCCGCAAAGCGTGACTTTTTTCATCCCTTTGCCCGCGGCCTGCTTAGTAGTGAACCCTACGAAATCACCCATCTGGATGTAACACTCCTCCTGCGAACCAAGCAGTTCAATGGCGAACTGTTCGCTCTTGCCACCTGTGGTCAAAACGATCCATTCGCGGCCCGCGGCCTTGGCCACGTTGATCGCCTGGGCAATGGAAGCGCGGTAAGCGGCCGTGGAAAAAGGCACCACGATGCCGGTGGTGCCTAAAATCGATATGCCCCCCAAAATGCCCAGCCGCTCGTTCTCTGTTTTTTTCGCCATCTCTTCGCCGCCCGGCACAGAGATCACCACTTTAACGCCGCGCTCGCGCAAGAGTTCCCCCGCGGCTGCGCGCACCATTTGCGAGATATTTTTATGCGGCACCGGGTTGATCGCCGGACCGTTCACTTCCAAACCCAAACCCACTTTTGTTATTTTGGCCACGCCGGGCCCGCGGTCGAGTAAAAT
>JAHFBY010000098.1 GCA_023249835.1 Elusimicrobiota bacterium
AACCCACCAACTGAATCGGGAGTAGGCTAAAGCTGGTCATCAAATCAAAATTTAGGTGCAGGAGCCGCAACAGGCTGTATTTGGATTCTCCTTTGTGGCGGGCTTCGTGTTTAACGGGTATTTCTGCAACTGACCCTGCGATATAATTGGCTAAAGCCGGGATATAGGTCTGGCTGCCTCCGCTCTCCAGCATTTCCAATACAATCGCGCGTTTGTAAGCGCGCAGCATGCAACCATAATCTTTGAGCTTTACTTTGACCAATCGCGAAGTGATGCGCGCCACAAACCAAGAGGGAATTTTGCGTAAGATGGAGTCTTGCCGGTATTCGCGGTATCCCCCCACCACGTCGTAACCTTCCGCCATTTTATGGATCAATTTGGGTATTTCTTCAGGAGGGTTTTGTAAGTCTGCGTCCAAAGTAATTACAGCTTCGCCTTGGCTTTGGGAAAAACCCGCGAAAATGGCCGCGTGTTGACCAAAATTTCGGGAGAGTTTAACCAGTTTCACGCGCGGAATTTTTAGCATCAAATCTTTCAACAGTTTTACGGAGCCGTCGGAACTTCCGTCATCCACAAAAATTAATTCGTACGTCTTATCCTGCTTTTCCATGACCAAGTTCAGGCGGCGCAGGAGTTCAGGCAGATTTTCCTCTTCGTTAAAAACCGGCACTATAACAGAAATATCTAAAGATGGGTTATCGGGCATTTGTTTTTATAATCTCTTTAATCACTGCGCAGACGCGAGTCACGTCCCCGATGTTTAGAGAAGGATAAAGCGGCAACGAAAGGATACGCTCAGACACATAATTGGCGTTGGGTAAGTTGCGTTCCTTGGCGGTGAAAAGTTCTTTGTAGTAAGGGTGCTGGTGCACGACTTTAAAGTGGATGCCGGTGCCGATGTTTTGATCGCTCAGAGCTTGAATGAACTCGTCCCGGCTAATTTTTAAAGTTTCGGTTTTGATCACGATGATAAAAAGGTGCCAGGGGTGGACTATTCCATAGGGCGGGTCCTGCGGCAAATGGATTTGGCTTAAAGACCCTAACTCTTTACGGTAAATTTGAGCGTATTTGGAGCGGAGGGCGTTAAACGCAGAAAGTTTTCGCAACTGGTGTATGCCCAAGGCCGCTTGGATGTCCATCATGTTGTATTTATATCCCAGGCAATTGATATCGTAGTGCGGGCTGCCCCCCTTGCCGTAACGTTTCCAGGCGAGCTTGTTCATGCCGTGGAAGCGGAGGAGGGCAAGTTTTTCCGCGAGTTTATCGTCGTTGGTCGTGATCATGCCTCCTTCGCCCGTAGTCATATTTTTAATCGGATGAAAACTGAATACCGTGGCGTCGGAAAGCGCGCCGATTTTTCCCCCCTTATATTCGGTTCCGGCCGCGTGCGCCGCGTCTTCAATAACTTTTAACCGGTGTTTGCGGGCGATCGTTTTTATCCGGTCCAGATCGCAAGGCAGCCCGGCAAAGTGCACGGGGACGATAGCCCTGGTTTTTTTTGTAATTTTTTTCTCTATTTCGCCCGGGTCAATGTTTAAAGTGTTGGGATCAATGTCGGCGAGCACGGGTTTTACTCCTAGGGAGCAGAGCATGCTTACCGTGGAGATAAAAGTTAAAGGCGTGGTGATCGCTTCCTCTCCGGGCTTTAGACCCAAGGCCAGATAGGCCAGGTGTAGCCCGCTCGTGGCAGAGTTCACCGCAACCGCATGTTTGGCCCCCACAAATTTAGCGAAATCAGATTCAAATTGCTGCACTTTGGGTCCGGTCGTGATCCATCCGGACTTTAAGGAGTCCACTACCTCCTCAATTTCATCCGCGCCAATGCTGGGTCGGGAAAAAGGTAAAAATGTTGTTTTCATTGTCATTGATTCTATTAATTTTTCTATAAATTTGCTAATTGTGGGGGACAAATCCCCCCTGTTTCCCTTATTCTAAATTCTAAAGGAGTAACTGTAGAAGATGGCCGGAGGCAGCCCTAAAGATAAGAGTTGGGTCATCATGACTAAACGACCGGTCCGTCCGTTGCCGTCAAAAAAAGGATGGATGATTTCAAACTGATGGTGGTCCGCAGAAATTTATGTCAATTGGTGGCGACGAGTTTTAAGTTTTTAGGGTGTACCTGGTAGATTTTTCTGCTTTTTTCCGCGCCTAGCCAAAACGTGGTTTTGTCCCCGGTGAAACAAGAGATGGTTTCTTGGGAGAGCTCTTCGGGCAAGGAGTACACTTCGGAAACGCTAAAATGTTTGTCGATCTGGTGGCGGTAGATCAGTCCGGTACGGCTGTCCAAGGTCCAGAGGTCGTTGGCCTGTCGGTAGACGCCGATGGGCTTTTGGCCTGGGCTGTTAAAGCTGGTCAAAACTTCAATTTTGTTGTCCGCCACTTTAAACCGGTAAATTTTGGATTGTCCCGCGTCGCACTGCCAAAAAGATTCTCCATCGTAGTATAAGCCGGAGGGGTCAGTGCCTACGCTGGGTAGTTCCAAGTCCGTGGAAAGGCCGGCGTCGTTGGCGTGGCGCGAAAGTTTTTTAGCCCAAGAGTTTAGGGTCCAAATGTTTTTGCCGTCAAAAGCAATGCCCGTGGGATGCCAGTTTTCGTTTTTATAGTCCTTTTGTTGGGAGAGGATCGGGTCTTGCGCGTGGCGATAAATGCTTTGGTTGAACCAGTCCACAGTCCAAACCTCTTCGCCGTTTAAAGTAATGCCCGCAAGGTGTTCGTAGGGCAGGACAAAAATTTGGATCGGAATTATCTTTGAATTTTGATAGTAACGATACCCCCCATAACCCGCAGCGCCAAGAAAAGTCAGGCCCAATAGCAACCCAACAGTTAATTTAAATGGAAAGGGTTTTTTAACCGGCAATGATTCGTCTTTGGTTTCTACCCAAGCGGGCGCGCGGCTGAGTCCTTCGGCCACGCTCTCTTTAAGTTCGTTTAAGTTAAAGGGTTTGGCTATGACCTTGAGGGCGCCCGCATCCAAAAAGGATTCTGCTCCCTCCTCGCCGATGCCCTGCATAATAATCAGCGGCACTTGCGGCGCTTTCTTTTTAATTTGAACCACTAGTTCGAGCGCGTCTTCACCCTCTAAAGAGCCGTCTAGTAGACAGAGATGGATGTGGTTTTGGGGAATGTTTGCTAAAGCTGTTTCGCTGTTTTCCGCCTCAAAAAAAAATAAATTAGAACCTTGCAGCGATTGTATGGCAATTTTTCGAATCGCAGGGTCCGGCTCAATAATAAGGATGTTTTGCATGGCGAGGATCAATGAATGTTTCTTAATTTACGGTAAACTTCATCATCATTTCTTTTGCCGATCAAGACCAGATATATGGTATCGTTAATCAGTTCAAAAATAATGCGATATTCCCCGCTATCCACTCGTGTATAGTTGCCCAAGACTCCTTTTAGACGCTTGGCGTCTTGCGGGTAAGGATTTTCTTGCAAGGATTGAATTTTTAATGCGATTTGTTGTCCGTGTTTTTGAGGTATTTTATGCAAAAATTTAGCGGTTTTTTTAGAAAAATTAAGCTTTAGCATTCAAGAGGTTGGCCATTAGCGAACGGCTAGCCCTGGTTCCGATAAAACCGGACTTCTTTGCTTTATCGGCTTTGATGGCTAAAAGATCATTTTCTTCTTGGATCAAACGTTCATAGTCTCGGCTGGATAAGACAACGGCGACCAAGCGGCTTTTTTTGGATATGAATACGGGTTCGTGTTGCGCGGTGTCCAAGAGTAACCCAAACGAATCCTTTGCTTTTTTTGCGGCAAATGTTTGCATGATGGGCTCCTTTTTAATTATGATTCTAATAGCTATTATAGCTCTAATAGCTATTAGAATCAACTACGGGTGCGCCAGTTTTGCTGGCAAATAAACGGTGACGGTCGTGCCTTGATCTTTGGCGCTGGAGACTAAGATCAGTCCGTGGTGGAGGTCGATCGCGCGCTTGGCAGTGGTGAGCCCCAGCCCTTTGCGCCCTTTTTTGTTTGTGAAGTAAGGCTGATAGATCTTCTTTAAATGAATATCGGATATTCCTTTGCCCGGGTCAATGAATTGCAAAACGATTCGGTCCATTTGCGGTTCATAGGAAACGTTGAGGGTGAGCGTTGCGCCGTTCGGAGAGGCTTCA
This sequence comes from Elusimicrobiota bacterium, assembly GCA_023249835.1. Classification (GTDB taxonomy): domain Bacteria; phylum Elusimicrobiota; class Elusimicrobia; order 2-02-FULL-39-32; family 2-02-FULL-39-32; genus JAHFBY01. The sequence goes on from JAHFBY010000098.1 coordinate 4,119, forward strand.
ATGGCGTTGCTCAATATTTGTTTAAACGCCTCCGCAAGAATTTTTGAGTCAACCGCAATGGCCGGCAAATTCTCCGCGTATTGTTTAACGATCCGCATGTTTTGGTTTTGGATTTGACTGTCCAGCGTAAAGACGACGTTGTTTAGCAGTTCGTTCATTTGCATGGGCTGTAAAGTGATCGTTGGGATTTTCGCAAGAGTTAAGAACTCTTCAATCGACTTTAACATCTCCTGCGCGTTTTCGTCCGCCACGTTTATTTGCTTTTTTAATTCCGGGTCCATTTGAAAATTAGCGAGGCAAAGCTGCAGGGTTCCAGAAACAATGCCCAAATAGTTGCGGACTTTGTGCGCGAACCCGCGCGTCATGTCCTCAAAGTTTAAGAACTGTTCTTTTTCTCTGGCCTCTAAGAGCTGCATGTTTTTTTGCCGTTCAGCTTTTATTAATGCGACCTCTTTGTCAACGTCCGCGCTTTTGCTCTGATTTTCGGTCTTTTGCGCGCGCAGCAACTCCATGTCTTTTTGCGCTGATTCCAAATCCCTTTCTAAATCCTGAATCCGCTTTTGTTCCGAGGCTCCGGCAGAGTTCAGCCTTTCTTGGAGCGAAACGATTTCCAGCGCCATTTTCGCTTTTTCGCTTTCCGCGTGTTCAAAGCGTTTTTTTGCTTCTTCGCGGGACTCAGAGCCTTCGCGCAACTTTTGGCGCAGACCCTCGTTTTCTATTTCATATTCGTGGTACTTAGATTCCCATTCAATGCGTTTGCGTTCCAGTTCCGCTTCCAAACTTTTTGTTTTTGTCCTTTCTTCAAAAAGGGATTTTTCCTTTTCTAAACGGTACTCCATTTCTTTGACGCGGTAGGTCAACTCGCGAATGCCCTCTTCCCCGGCGGCGGTTTTCTCTTGGATTTTAACTTGCTCGCGCTCTTTAACCGCTAGTTTCTGTTCCCAAAGGATCCGTTCCTGTTCGTATCGGCGTTTCCAAAAGTCGGCGATTGAAACCGTGTCTAAGGTGGACCTGACGTCGGGGCTTGAATCTAGAAACGCCACCTGCAATTCTTTAATTTTTTGTCTAACACTTTCCCATTCGTCCATGATCGGGCTCCTTTATTAGGGAATTTTAAGCACTGTTCCGGGCGCGACTGAACCTCTGTCCACTTTATCTGAATTTACCGAATATAAATCTTTCCATCGTTTGGCGTCGCCCAAAACTTGTTGCGCGATGCTGCTTAAGGTGTCTCCGGTTTGGACCGTGTAGGTCTTGGGCTTTTCCAGTTCGGGAAGAACTTCCTTTTTCTTTTTAGGCGCCGGGTTTTTAATTTGAGGAGCCAGGACCGTGCCCAGGGCCGGCGCCTCTGTGTTTCCTGTTTTTTCCGCGGTCTCTTTTTGTAGGGGTTCAAGCGGCGTGATCAAACTGTTGGGCGAGATCGTTAAGGGCTCTTCGGCGTCTTTGCTTTTGACGTTGGGGATGAGGAGCACCGTGCCGCTTTTTAGTTTGCCGCCGCGGCTGATTTTATCTTTGTTCAGGTTATAGATGTCAATCCATTTCCCCTTTTTTCCGTAAAACAGTTCGGCAATCGTTTCCAGGGTATCCTTTTTAGCGGTGACGTAGGTCTTTATGCTTGAGGGGGTAGTTTTTTCTCCGGTCAAAAGGTGAACCACGTTCTCTTTTTGTGCTTTCCTATCCAGCTTTGAATCCGACTCAATCTTGTCCGTCCGCACTTTTTCTTTTATTCGGGAGAGCGCTTCTTCCACTAAAACTTTTTCCAGGCGCGAACGTTCGTCCTCTGCTTTTTCTAAACGCGCGCGCAAAAGTTCCGATTCGGTTTGCAAGTGGGAATAATAAAGTTCAATGCTGCCGGGTTCAACGGTATCTATGCCGGCTTTGCCGAATCGGTAGGTTACGGAAAACTTGTGGTTGCCGTAAGTTTGGGTGACTCCGGTAATGGGGTAAAGAAAAGCGTAGTCTAACTGCACTCGTCCCCAGTTCGCAGACATTCCGGTCGCAACGTTTTTATAGTTGGAAGAGCCAAACCCTCCGCCGAACCTGACGGCGTAGGTTTTGTTGCGAAACCAGCGTTCGGTCCCGGCGTTGATCCTGTATTGTTTATCCAAATATTGAACCTCTATAGAACTTCTAATTTTATTTTCCCGGTACGCGAATCCCGATTTAACGCCCATGGGCAAAAGTTCCGAATCGCTTGGGTTTAGAGCGACGTTGGGACGGTTTAAGTTTGTGAGGGTCAAACCCCAAAACAGTCGAGGATAGATATTATACAACAGGGAAGCGTCAAAACTAAATTTAAATAAATCCCCGCGGTTACCGTAGTTGAAAACAGGGTCCGTGCGGGTGTATTTGTCCTGAGCATAGCTAAGGTATAAAAATTTTAGGGCAAGGCCCCCGCAGAGTTGCCGCAGAAGTTTGCGGCCATAAGCCAAACGGACCATGTTTTCGCTTACCGCATCGGACAAGGTCAAGTTGGAAAGG
>JAHFBY010000099.1 GCA_023249835.1 Elusimicrobiota bacterium
ACATCAGTTATATTTACTGCATACCGAGTTAATACGAACAATTTTAATATTTTTCGCTCCATTGGGACGGCATGAAGAAAAACATCTTATTCTCGGATTACACTATTGGACTGGCCCTCTCCTTAATAGTGTTAGCCCTTTTCCACTTTCAAACCCCTTTATTTGTAAACATGGAGCTCATGTTTTACGACATGCGCGCCCAGTTTCGGCAAATCCCGGACGCCGCCAAAAGAGGGGACGAAATCGCCATCGTTGAAATTGACAACGACAGCATCACCAACATCGGACGCTGGCCGTGGCCCCGTTGGCGCATGGTGCAGCTTATCGACCAACTCTCTCAATACGGACCCAAAGTCATTGCCGTCAACCTTTTATTTTCGGAACCTGAAAGCAACCAGGGTTTAGAAGAAATTCGTGAATTGACCGGCAAATACGCCTTTCTCGTGCTCCAGAAAAAAATCAAAGAGGCTAAAGACATAAATTTCTTAACCGAGTTTTCAAGCGCGGAAGTGCGGCTGGACAACGACACCAAACTGATCAATTCCATCACCCAATCCAGCGCCGTGGTCTTGGCCATGTCTTTTTCCATTGGCCTTGCCGGCAGCGCCCCTCCGGCGGACAACAACGAGGCAGAAGCGCTCCCCGTTGCGCTGGACCATAACCAGCTCGGCAACATACTCAACACTGCGGAAGCCTTGATCTACCCACCGGTAGAAGCCGCGGGAGTGGACATTCCATTAGATGATTTTGCCACCTACGCGCTGGGGACCGGACACGTTACAGTCTCTCCGGACGATGACGGGGTCCTGCGTCAGGAAATCCCGATCATTCGAATGTACGGCAAATATTACCCATCCTTTGCCCTGCAAGCAGTGCGCAATTATATGGGCATTAAAAATGAAGATATCCGTATCAAGCTGGGTGAATGCATCCAAATGGGGTCTTTGAAAATACCTCTCAATTCGCAAAACCGCATACCAATTTCTTACGTTGGTCCGGGACGGACTTTCAGCTATTTTTCATTCTATGACGTGATTAACCAAAAAGTGGACGCTTCCGCATTTAAACGCAAGATCGTACTGGTCGGGTTCACTGCCAGCGGGTTAGGCTCGCTTTACACCACGCCCATAACACACAATTTTCAAGGGGTGGAATATTTAGCTAACGTGATCCAAAACATGCTGCACAACAACTACATCACCCGCCCCCAATGGGCGCGTTGGGCGGAACTGGGCAGTTTGATTATCATCGGACTCTTTGTCACCTTTATCCTGCCCAAGGTTAAAGCAGGCATGGGATTTTTCTTGACCTTGCTGCTAGCCGTAATGCTGGTGGCTCCCTCCACCTACACCTTGGTCAAAGACGGTTACTGGATCAAGATATTCTATTCTTTCTTTTTATTGTCCATGGGCTATACCATTATCGTCACAAAAAAGTTTTTCACCACGGAAAGAAAAAAAGAGCTGGTTGAGGCTAGTGAAATTGAAACCAATAAAATGCTCGGCCTCTCTTTCCAAGGGCAGGGCCAACTGGACTTGGCTTTTGAAAAGTTCCGCAAATGTCCGCTGGACGAATCTCTAAAAGAACTGCTCTACAACCTGGGCTTAGATTTTGAAAGGAAACGTCAATTCAATAAGGCGGTCGCGGTCTATGAACACGTCTCTAAAGTGGACCCGAGATTTAAAGACTTGACGTCTAAAATTGACATGTTAAAAAAAGCAGCGGACGGCATGGTGTTTGGCAGCAGCTTGCCGGGCGCCAAAGGCGGCAAAGAAGGAACAGTGATGATTGACAGCGCCGCTTTGAAACCCACGCTGGGACGCTACGAGATTATCAAAGAGCTTGGACGCGGAGCCATGGGAGTGGTTTATTTAGGAAAAGACCCCAAGATTAACCGCACCGTGGCGATCAAGACCATGATCTTTGATGACGACGTAGATGAAGCGACGTTAAAAGATTTAAAAGAACGGTTTTTCCGGGAAGCGGAATCGGCCGGCAAACTTTCCCACCCCAACATCGTCCGAATCTTTGACGCCGGCGAAGACCAAGACATGGCTTACATCGCCATGGAACTGATGGAGGGCGACGACCTTAAAAAATGGACCGCCAAAGACTCACTTTTACCCATACCGCAAGTGTTGGATTACGTTGCCAAATCCGCCGACGCCTTAGATTACGCGCATCAAGAAGGGGTGTTCCATCGCGACATCAAACCGGCCAACATCATGTTATTAAAAGATTCGAGCATCCGCGTCGCTGATTTCGGCATCGCTCGAATTCAAGGATCCTCCAAAACCGCCACGGGCACGGTGCTGGGCACCCCATCCTACATGAGCCCGGAACAAATCGCCGGCAAAAAAGTGGACGGACGCAGCGACCTATTTTCATTAGGAGTAACTTTGTACGAACTATTGACCGGTGAAAAACCATTTAAAGGCGGAGACGCCATCGGCACGCTTCTTTTCCAAATCGCGAACGATCCGCATCCTGACGCGAGGATGGTCCGTCCGGAACTCCCCGCCGAAGTGATCCTGGTGATTAATAAATCTCTGGAAAAAAACCCGGACAATCGCTATCAAAGAGGAAACGAAATGGCGCAAGACTTAAAAGCCTGTTTGCAAAAGCTTCCCGCATAAAGCGCCGGCAAGGAGATATTGTATGTTTAAAATATATTTTTATATTATGATAGAGGTTCTATGAAAATCACATTGTTTGGCAAATCTGATATCGGCAAAGTGCGTTCCAACAACGAAGACAGCTTACGGATTGATGAAGAGATAGGATTATTTATTGTCGCTGACGGGATGGGCGGCCACAACGCGGGCGAAGTTGCCAGCAAAATGGCCGTAGACTGCATTTGCGATGCGATGCGCCGCTGCATAATCAATAACCAAAACGCGATTTTAGGCAAAATTGATCCTAAACATTCAGAACGCGCCAACCAGTTGGCTTCATGCGTTCGATTATCGAATCAATTAATTTATGAATCAGCAAAAAATAAACCCCAATATCAAGGCATGGGAACCACTGTGGAAAGCGTTTTATTTGTAAAGAACAAGGTTTGCATTGCGCACGTAGGCGATAGCCGCGTTTATTTATTTCGCGATAAAAAATTGACGCAAGTCACAACCGACCATACGCTGGTCGCCGATCAAGTTAAACAAGGTCTCATCACCCCGCAAGAAGCTGAAACATCCAACCTCAAGCATATTCTAACCCGCGCGGTAGGAGTAGACGAAATAACTGAACCCGACATTTTGGAACTAGACTCTAAACACGGAGACATATTGTTGTCTTGTTCAGACGGTTTAAACAAGATGGTTTCTGACGAAACCATCTTAGAAACAATTTTAGACATGCAAACACCTAAAAATATAGTTGACCATTTAATAGCTTTAGCCAACGCCAACGGAGGCGTGGACAACTGCACTGTAGCGGTGTCTAAAACTGAATAATTTTCATGCCTAAACTGACTTTAAAGTTTGAATCCGCTTTCATCAAAGACTATCCCTTAATAGCTAATACTCTTACTATTGGCAGAAAACCGGATAACGATTTAGTGATTGATCACCCGGCTGTTTCCGGCCACCATTGCCGCATCATTATGCAAGGAGACACCTATTTCATCGAAGATTTAAATTCCACCAACGGCACCTTGGTCAACGACAAAAAAATCATTAAGGCAGGAATCCACCATCAAGATATCGTTGCCATTGCCAAACACACTCTAATATTTATTGATGACCGAACCGTATCTGCCGCGGACATTGCACAAATGCAAAAGGATCCGGCAGTGCCACAAACACCCGTGATAGCTACCCCCGCTACCCCCGCTACCCCCGCTACCCCCATTACCCCCGCGCCCTCAGCCACGCCTCTGCCAACGCCTTCGGTTAAATCCAATAATGCATCCTTTGCAGCGCTCTCTGAGTCCAGTTTAAAATCCATACCGTTCCGGTTGGGCGGCATCCGCGTCATTGATGGGATAGTGGACAAAGTAGATTATGTTTTAACTGACAATTCAACCTATATTGGCAAATCTGACCGCGTTAATATAAAAATCAAAGGCGGAATGCTGTCGCCGGAAGTAGCGGGAATGATAAGCAAAAAGAGTGACGGCTATGTTTTGGTTGCTATAAAAGAAGGTTACCCTAAAGTAAACGGCATGTCAGTGCATGGTGAACGCGAATTAAAAGAAGGCGATTTGATTGAAGTGGGCGGCACCAAAATGCAATTTTATTTAAAAAACACGCCCTAATCCCCCCCCATTGCCTCTACCGCGGTTTGCACGAACCCCTCTTGCTAACCTATAATATAGGAAGGTCTTGTTTTAGTAGGACACTCTCATCCTTGGACAGTTAAGGAAAATGCTAATGATTCGTAAGTTTGAACTATTTATTTTGCTTGGAATCCTATTTATAGTATCAATTTTTTCTTTAAATTGGGTGATTAAAGGAACCATTCATTCTCAGAAAAACGTTTTAGTGCCGGACATTGTAGGTCAACCACTTAATCGCGCTCTAACCTCGCTTTCTGAGCAAAATTTAGCTTTAAAACAATTAGGAACAGAATTTAACGACTCTATACCTGCGGGCACTGTCATACGTCAACAACCTGTTGCCGGAATGTCGGTAAGAGAGGGCCGAATCATACGGGTAACACTTTCGCAAGGCGGTGAAACCACCTATGTGCCTAACCTCGAAGGCGCTAGCTTACGTTCCGCTGAGATCGCATTACGTACACAGTTGTTAGCTCTGGGCGAAATTCAATATAAATCTTCCATTAAATATGAAAAAGATTACGTTATTTCGCAAAGCCCTCCGGCGCAAAAAATTGTTGGCAAAGACACCTTAGTGCACTTAGTTGTATCCAATGGCGCGCCGGAAGACGGCATTATTTTAATGCCGGAATTCGTGGGCAAAAAATTGCCCGAAGCCGAGGCTTGGGGTCAAAAGAATAATATTACAGTGCAGTCTGAACTGGAAAACTCTCTCTCCGAACAACAAACAATCTTAGAACAAAACGTAGCGGCAGACACCGCGATGCGCGGCGGCGACGCCGTAAAGTTTATGATTGCCTCGGGAAAACAGTCCGCAACTGCCGGTTCAGAAACGCAAAACAGAAAATATTTTCCATTTCAAGTTCCGCAATCCGATTCCCCAAAAACATTCCGATTCGTATTGGTAGACGGGGCTGGAAGCAGGGAAATATTCGGAGGTCCGCTCTTACCCGGCACTAAACATCAAATCCCGTTGCCTTCTAACCTAACTATCCCTGCGCAGGTACGGATATTTGTCAATGGCATATTAACTGAGGAGAGACAGGTTCAATAAACCTGTTAGGAGACCCATGAACACAAAAGACATTTTAATTGCGCCCTCCATTCTTTCCGCGGACTTCACCAAATTGGGAGAAGAAATAAACGCGGTTGAAAAAGTTGGCGCCGATTGGATTCACGTTGATGTAATGGACGGCCATTTCGTGCCTAATTTAACCATTGGGCCGGGCGTTGTTAAATGGATACGCGCATCAACCAAACTTTTCATGGACGTGCATTTAATGATTGATCAACCCTGGAAATACATTCCGCAGTTTGCCGAGGCCGGATCAGACAGCATTACGTTCCATTGGGAAGCTTGCCGCAATGCGCACAAGGCTATAAAACTGATAAAGAAGTTAGGGAAAAAAGTTGGGATATCGGTTCGTCCGCGCACGCCCATAAACGTTATTTTCCCTTACCTCTCGATTCTTGACATGGTTTTAATTATGACGGTTGAGCCCGGATTTGGCGGTCAATCGTTTATGCCCAAAATGCTTTCCAAAGTGAGCGCGCTCAAAAAAATTTCCGCCAAAATGAATTACAATTTTAAAATTGAAGTGGACGGCGGCATCGATGCCAACACCGCTCCTTTGACGGTCCAAGAGGGCGCCAACGTCCTGGTTGCCGGCAACGCTATCTTTGGAAAATCAAATAGAAAAAAAGCGATGAATGATTTGAGAAAATCCATTGACAAAAATAATATTTAGTTGTATGATATGTAAACTATGTCTGTAAAATTACGATTTCAAAGAGTAGGAATGCATCGGCAACCCCATTTTCGTTTAGTGGCTATAGATTCCCATAAGTCGCGCGACGGCAAACAAATTGAAGTTTTGGGCCATTATAATCCGCGACTAACAAAAGATAAACTTGTCTTTAAAATGGAGCGGGTTCAATATTGGCTTTCCTGCGGCGCGCAGCCATCGAACACGGTTAGATCTCTAATTAAGAAATCTGGTCAACTTGATATCGGCGCTGGACTGATTGAAAAACGCCGCGCACAATCCAAACTTCCGGTTGAATCAAAAAATCAAGCGCCTCAACCAGGCTAAGTTCTTTATTTACTATTAAACCGATGAAATCTTATAAAATTGATATATTGACCCTTTTTCCACAAATGTTCATTGGTCCATTTAGCGAAAGTCTTTTACAAAAGGGCCAAGAAAATGGTTTGCTGGATATAAAAATTCACAACCTGCGGGACTTTTCTAAAGATCGTAACCGTAAAGATGACGACAAGCCTTTTGGCGGCGGGCCCG
>JAHFBY010000464.1 GCA_023249835.1 Elusimicrobiota bacterium
GGAATACGTCCGCAAAGTTACCGGTCGTGCCGAAGCCGACCGTTTCTTCAACTATCCATACGCAGCGCTGGAAGAGGCTTTGGTGAACGCTGTCTACCACCGCAGCTACGAAGAACGCGAACCCATAGAAGTCCGTATCTATCCGGATCAAATCTTAATCAACAGTTTTCCGGGCCCTCTACCACCGCTCGGCAAAGATAACATCAATAAGACTATCGTAACTTCCCATAAATATCGCAATCGACGTTTAGGTGATTTCCTAAAAGAGCTCCATTTAACCGAAGGTCGCTGCACCGGTTTCCCAAAAATTCGCCGCGCCCTGAAACGCAACGGTTCACCTGCTCCCCGCTTCGACACAGATGCAGATCGCACCTATTTCATGACGACTCTGAAAGTTCACCCGCAAGCAAGAGCGGCTGCGCTAAAAGCAAGACCAAGGGTCGGAGAAAAGGTCGGAGAAAAGGTCGGAGAAAAACTATCGGCAAACCAAAACAAAATCCTTGAATTAATCAAAGCATATCCGTCTATCTCCGCATCTAAATTAGCTGCGAGCGTGGGAATCTCTTCAAGGAAGGTTGAGCAAAATATCGCGAAACTTAAAAACCTCGGACTCCTTAAACGCGTTGGCCCAGATAAAGGCGGTCGGTGGGAAACAAGGGATTGAAACGAAAACTTCATCGCTGCGCAATTGTATAAGGCAACGCAAGCTTGGACGGATTTTGGCCTGGGGGATTACCAACTCCATTTTTAAGAGACAAATACAAACGCGAGGTTGATTTCGTTGTCGTCAAAAATAAACTGCCCTTAAATATCCTATAGACCTCTTGACAATAGGACAAGTGTCCTATATAATTCAACCTGACCTATGGTACCGATCACTAACCCCGAAAGAAGGATATTAGACGGTTTGACCGCCTTTATCCGGCAGAAGTCTTACCCCCCCACGCAGAGAGAGCTTGCCAAACAGGTGGGCTTAAAATCGCCCAACACGGTTCACTACCACCTCAAAAACTTGGAAGAAAAGGGCTTGGTGAGATACCCTAAAAACCGCTCGCGGGCAATTGAACTGGTGGCGGGAAACTCCCCCTTTGTCGCGCGCATCCCAGTGCTGGGATCAGTAACGGCCGGAATCCCTAATTTGGCTGCGGAGGATTTTGACGAGTGGGTGGAAATCGGTCGATCCTTTGTAAAAGGCAAGGTGTTTGGCCTGCGCGTTAAAGGCAACAGCATGAAAGACGCCGGGATCCTGCCCAAAGATATTGTGATCGTGCGGGTTCAACCGACAGTGGAAGAAGGTGAAATTGTGGTAGCGCGCTTTCAAGACGAAACTACGGTGAAGTATTTAAAACGCAATAAAGAAGGCTCGTTCCTAGTGCCTGCCAATAAGGACTATGAACCGATTTCCGCCAAAGACGCGGAAATCGTGGGCAAAGTGATCGGCGTGATCCGCAAATATTAAATTCCATGCAAATTCGCAGCTCCATTTACCTCTCAGGAAACACTCGCAAATTAATCCTGGTTAGCCAGGAGACCGAAACCGCGGAACACATGGCGCTTAAACTTGCCGGCTGTATCCTTTTTTTTAAATCCAATCCGGTCTTAGAGATCAGCGTTAAGCACCCGGCGCTCAACAACCAAGAATTTAAACCTGACCTGGTGGTTTTAAACGACGCCGGAGAAGTAAAGGTTTGGATCGAGTGCGGGAACGTTGCGACGCACAAGCTGGAAAAAATAATTCGCCGCTTTCGCGAGGCCAGGATCGTGGTGCTTAAAAGCAGCAAAAATGACGCTAAAAATTTGCGCCGCGCTTTGGACAAACACGAAGTCACGCATGCCGAACGCGTGGAAATTTTATCGTTTCCAGAAGGACAGTTTGAGCCCTGGAACCGAGCTATGGAAGAGAGCGTAGAGGTCTTTGGCGAAGAAGCCGACCGCAGCTTTAACTTGGTAGCCAACGGCGCGGCGTTTAGCTTTGATTTTGTGCAAAGCTGATGAACATAAAGGAGTCCTTTCCGGTAACGCCGCAAAAACTGCTGGCTCTTAAAGAACGGATCGCGCGGTTAGGAATTGAGGTTGAGAAAATACAAGAAGAATTTTTACGCGGGAGCGGCAAAGGTGGACAAAAAATCAATAA
>JAHFBY010000100.1 GCA_023249835.1 Elusimicrobiota bacterium
CCTCTTGCCCAATAAATAGGGAACGCTGAACCAAATGGGTCCAATTTAAAGACGCCGAGTTGCCTTGCGCCAACTGGAAAGTGCCGTAACGAGCGCGCTTGACCACGCCCCAAAAACGATCCCAGGTTTGAGGGTCTTCCCAATCCAGTAAAGGTTGGCACAGCGAACGAATAGGCAAAAAAAGATACACGGTCAACCCTAAAATGAAAAAAAGAGTCCCGCAACCCAAGATGAATAAAAATGGACGGGCCCCGAGGCGACGCTGCGCTGTCCGCAGAAGAAAAAGCAATGAAAAGGACGGCATCGCCAATAATAAAATGTGTTGGTTTCCCATTCCCAGTCCAAAAACAAAAAAGCCCAAATAAAACAGTCTCAAATCTCCGGACTTAACCGGAACGCTAAGGATCGCCATCATTCTAAGTAGAAAAAAAATAAAAACGCCATTTAAAGCAAAAACCTCTGTGGTCAAGAACTGTTCGCGCACCACCGGAACGTTGATCAAAAAAAAACTAGCTGAAGCCGCCAGCAAAGAAGATTGGCTGCTTGCATAAAAAAACATATAGGCCGCCAAACCGCAAATACCTCCTAAAAATACCGACAAAAAGTTGGTCCTGTAGGCCCAATTGCCCCAAGGCAGGAGCAAAGATTCAAGTTTTCCAACCAATGCAAAGAGCGGGTACCCAGGAGAGTGGGCTATCCCTAAAATAGATTGCGCGGTTGCAAGTTCCGCCGAGTCTCCCGTTGACAAGCCGGGCGACATGGCGCAAAGCAAGCTCCCCCAAAGCGCCAAGACTAAAACCGCTCCAACCGCTTTAGGCTTCATATCACCTAACATCTCAATGCGCGCCTCCTTCGACCATTTTTCTTTGCGCCACCGCAAGATATTTCTGAGCGCCTTCATGCCTTGAATCGATCCGCAGAGTTTGTTCAAACGCGCTAACCACGTCCGCCCAGCGCTCCTGTTTCCAATACAGCACTCCTAAATTGTAGTATGCTTCAGTGGATTGGGGGTTTAAAGAAACAGCCTGAAGATAATAAGATTCCGCCAAACTATTCTCATTTCTTTTTTCCGCCAATACCCCTAAATTCGCATAGGAGCTATCTGACTTTGGATTTAACTTTAAAACCTCTTGATACCATTGCTCGGCAAGAGAAAGGTTCTCTGAACCGACTAAAGCATAAGCCCGCTTAGACATTTCCCACTCTAAGTTGGTAACCAGCCAAACAATATCGGTCCCATAGTGGGCCGCATAAATAAAATCCGTTAAAGCCGTTTGCGGGTTTAATAGCCGCATGAAAGTATAGACCGGTATCAACGCACGAACTCTATACGGCATTTGCGGATAGTGCGAAAATATACCGCGCAGCGCATAGAACGGGGACAAATCTAAACTGCGCTCTAATTGAACTTGATTTTTGGGGACAGCCTCATACAACAGACCCCGTTGGGCAAGTTTTGTCTCGGGCAGAGCGCTTAAATCGAACGTGGCGTAATACAACGGACGCAAACCTAAAAAACTTGACTCTACTGCTTTCCGGCGAAGAGCTTTAGCCTCTTTACTAATTTGACGAAAATCAGGCCCATACGGATTGCGATATATTAACCCGCCTCGATCGTGCAGTTCAAGGTCTAAACGCCTGGATTCCACCATACTGAAATAAGCCAGCGTATAAAAAGTATCGTCGCCCCCATCCATGAAAAGAACTGCTTTGGCAGGCAGGCTGCGCAAGAGGTTCCGTCCGTAGTCATAAGCCACAAAATCTTCTCTTGAATAGCGCTGGTAGCCCGGGTGAAGAGTCAATAAAAATAGCGGTAATCCGGCAGCGCACCAAAACGCCGTTTGACCAACCCTCTGACTTAGCCATGAAAAAAGCATTCCCACTGCCAGGCATTGGGCTATGGCCGGCGCAATATAGAACCGGGGCAGAACGCCCTCGGATTGAGCGTCCAGGGGGAGGTTGCCTAAAATTAAAAAACCAACGCCGCTGGCAACAAAATAAATGAACAGGGGAATCGCCGTTGCTCTGTTTCCTTTGAACCAAACAAACCATCCGCAAAAAGCTAAAAATACCCCTAAAGGAGTAAAATCGTGCGCGCTGCGCCTTAAATAACGTTCAATTTGCCGCAACGCGTTGGGCAGGTTGCGTTCCATTTTGTTTCCCAAAGTAAGGGAAAAAGAGCCGTAATCTGCGCGCCTAATCACGCGAATAAAATTACCCAGGTTCTCCGGGTTGCTCCAATCAATCGGCGGGTTGCGCAAAGAACGAACCGGCAGATAGACGTATACGGAAAATCCGATTAAAAAGAAAAAGAATAGTAAAGGCAACTTCTTAAATGTAAACGTTATTAATTGCCACCCATTTTGGCCGGAAGCCGTCAAATCCAGGAACCAAGAAACAGCAATGGGCAAAGCAACAAAAACCAAAGTGTGGTGGTTGCCCAGCCCTAACCCCAATAAAAAACTGGCTTGGACTGTGCGCTTGAGGAGAGTGTTAAAACCACGTTCGCGGTAATAGGCAACTAGAATCAATAACGAAAAAAAGCTGTTTAAAGTAAAAACTTCCACGCTTAGAGAATGTTCCCATAACACATTGGAAAATGCAAAACAACCCGCAACGATCACGGCGACTGCGCGCGACCGAGATAACTCTAAACTGAAAAGGTAAATCAAAAATGCGCTGCCCCAACCAAAAAGCAAGGAGAGCAAATTAATTCGGTAAGCCGGATGAGCCATTGGAAAAAGGGTTAAGCTGCATTTCCCAAGCAAAGAAAACAGGGGATAACTGGGAGCATGGGGCAGACTTAAGGTATGGCAAGAACTGATAAACTCTCCGGAATCGCCCACTGACACTGAAGGGTTCATGGTGTATAAATAGACCCCAAAAACCGCCAAAAACAGAGCGACTGATCCTGCCATTAGATTCCCCCTTTCCACCGGCCGAAACCCCACTCTACGGCAAGGATCAGGGTCAACAACACAAAAAGCGCGGGATGATTCCATAACGGTTTTTGCGCTTTAGACTGTATTGTGAACGATCCGCTGTTTGCCTTTTTTTCCAAACTGTCGATACTAAAGTCTTCTAAATTTGCATATTTACCGCCGCTACTTTGGGCGATCATGGACAAAAGTTTCTTGTTGGGGTAAGGGTTTCCCAATTCTAAGTCTATAGACTTCACTTCCAGATCCCGCTCATCCGAATATTTTCGCGCATGATCATCAACCACCGCCTGAACCCGAAAAGGTCCCGCGCTGGGAGCAGACCAAGCGCCCCGATATTCAAGTTTTTGCACGGCGCCAAGAGCAGGGTTCCCCACTGTTTTTCCGCTTTCCAATATATTTAGTTGCACGGTCAAGCCGCTGGAAGAATGAAACTTTTCCGGATCTAAAAGAACCCGAATTCCAATTTTTTCGCCAACCACGGGGTTTGAGTTGGTCAAAACGATGCGCACGTCCTTATGATCTTGGGTAGAGGTGAGCCAGCGTATCATTTGCCGCCAAAAGCGCGTATATCCGGACTGTAGGAGCCCTTTTTCGCTCAAGTAAAGCGCCCACTGCCAGCTTGACAGGCAGGAGAGCGCCACGACCCGCCCCCTACCCTTTTGCCAGCCGACAATTGCCGGCGAACCCGACTCTTTGACCACTGCTAAAAGTGATGCCCCCGCTTTGACCTCGGGCAGCCGATGGTAACCATTTAGAGGAGGCAGCGTTCCCCAAAAATCTTCCGTTTCTTTAAGCGAGCGACCAATATCAAATAGCGGGTGTTGCGGCTCCAAAACTTTAATGGAGGCGTTGCTGTTTTCTACGCTTTCTTTAGCCGCGTCCATTTGCACTGGCAAGATAGATTCAATGCCGGTTCCAATATAGCCGCCCTTGCCAAAGGAGTTCTCTCCTCCGATCATTAAAAAACCTCCGCCTTGCTTGTCCACGAAACGCTGAATATTATCCAAATGCGAGCGCTGTATTCCAAACCGCGCATAGGAAAAATTTTCAAAAATGAGGAGGTCAAAGTCAAACAAGGTAGTGACAAATATTTCATGCGTTGGGAACTGGATTAAAGAAAGCTGTTCTTCCGGAACCGGGACCACGTCTTCAGGGTTGCGCAATATTACAAAAGAGACTAACTCAACAGTGGGATCGCTTTTTAAAATATGGCGCAAAAACGCGTATTCGGGGCTGGGCTGCCCGCAAAGGTACAGCACGCGAATTTTTTCCCGGCCTACTTCTAAAGTAAAATTCACAGAATTGTTTGCGGAAGTCACCTCTCCTTTTTGAGCGGGAACTGATATTTGATAATTCCAATGGCCCGGCGTCTGAGGAACAAATCTAAAACTTACATCATTTTCTCCGGATAGCTCGCTAAAAGTTAAGGTCTTCGTTTCCACCGTTTGGGATCCCTTGCCCTTAATTTCCTTTAAAATGACCGGCGCCACGGCCCGGCCTAAGCCATGGTGCGAAATAGACGCCGTGATCTCAATTGGGCGGCCCTTAAAAGCGAAATCTGCTCCCCGCACAGAGTTAACAACGATATCGGAAAGCTCTTTATCGTCGCCTACTCCGACCGTATAGACAGGCGCGGAAAAAGAAAGATCTTCTTGTTCATCAATAAAGCTGGTATCGGCCCCGTCGGTTAAAAGCAAGATGGCGTGTCCGGGTATTTTTTTTTCATGACACACCTGGCGAACCGACTCTATTAACCGTGTGCAAGTTCCATAGGGGCGGGCTTTTAGGAGGCTCTCTAAATCAGACTGCGCGCTGGCTTGCGCAAACTGGAAGTAAGTGAGATCAAAGTATTTTTCTAACTCCTGACGGTTTTCCTTTAAAAACTGCTTCACCTTATCCAAACGGGTTACGCCTTCCCCAATGCCCATGGACCCTGAAACGTCCACCAAAACTGTTAGGGAAGGTCTTTCCGATTTTTTAGGAACATAGGCGATCGACGGTTCAAGCGCCATCCAAATTAAAAACAGATACGCCAGGACTCTTAGCCAATAGAACCATTGGCGTTTTGCGCGCACTGAGAGCCATGCGCCCAAAACGCCAATTAAAATCAAGCTGAACGCAAAGGTGTCCCAACGAATTTCAAATAATTCGTTCATTGCATTAATTTTTTTTCAATGAACGGGGTGTGGATGCTGTCGGTTTTATATGTTCCGGTTACTGAATACAAAATAATGTTCAGCATCAGTTTTTCCGATTCCCACCGCTGCGCTTCTCCACCGGGATTGCACGTAAAGAGGTAATTGCCCATCAAATCTTTGGCCCAAGCTCCCAAAATATCGTTTTGCGAATAGACCAAGGCGGTGCGCCCGCCCACTTCGACCCCTTCCAAATAGTTATTGGTTAACTTCCTTCCGCCCACAGACCGCAACAAATAGTAGGCGCGGTAAACCGCATGTTCGCGGGGCAATATTTCAAGGGTCTTCTCCGGGAACAGTTCTTTGATTTGGACTCGGAGCGAATAGTCAAAACTTCCCCCTTTTTCTCCCGAACGATCTTCAATAAAAAGAAAACCTCCGCCGGAAAGATATTTCTTTAATATATCCCTTTCCTTTTTTGACCAAGCAATTTGGCCCCACCCGCTATAAATAAGAAACGGGGTTTCAAACAAGAGCGGATCATCCAGACTTACAACGCGCCGTTGACTCACGGACTCAACGCTGGTAGTGCGGCTAAGGAATTCAAGGATATCCAGCGCAGCCAAGGGGTAGGGGTCCCAAGCGTTGATGTCTCCTTTGGTTTTTAGTTGGGCCAGCACGAACTTATTTCCCAATTCCACGCAAAGAGCGGGCGGGCGTCCTAAAACAACCAGTAGGCCAAAAACCGTTGTTGTCCAATAGATCTTACGCATATTACTTTTTCCTCGCTGTTACCAACAGTTCCGCCAAGAGCAACAAAGCGCCCAACAACAGCAACAAACGGCTCATCTCTTTACCGCGCAAGGTTTGCGCTAATTCAGCGGCGAACTCTGGTCCGGGATCCAAAGAGCTCCATTGGGTCTGCTCTAAAGTTGATTTAAGCTCTTTAGCCGCAATAGCGGTCAAATCGCTCTCTCGATTTTTTTTATCACAGTTGACAGAAAATAATTCTCTGGAATTGGAATGAAGAGAATCTTTAAGAACGTATAAGCCGGGCAATTCCAGAGGATCCGTTCGAACTTGACCGCCTGAAACTTGCGCTCGAACCTCAGCCCCTAAAGGATTAGTAATCCGCAAATGCTCAAGGTCCATTCCCGGCGCAGCCTTGGTTTTCAAGATTTCTCCCACAGTCAAATTATAAACCGAATGGGACTCCTTTTTAGCCGCAAGCTGCTTAAAGATCATCCGGATCAAGGGCGCATAAAGGGGCTTAGAGGCGGCATTGTTCCACGCGCGGTTGATACTCGTGGTCCACAGCGCAGTTTTACCGTCCTCAGAAAAGATCAACAACGGCGTGCCGTCGCTTAATAAAAGCCATGGCTCGGAATTGTCCAAGAGGACCGTCTGCACTGCGACGTTCACTAAAACTTTATTTAAGTCATAGTCGCGCTCAAAGTTGAGCGATTCTTCCTTATTTAAAT
>JAHFBY010000101.1 GCA_023249835.1 Elusimicrobiota bacterium
TTGCCCCCACTCAAAGCGTCATAAACCGTAAACGTCATACTGTAAGTCCCGGTAAGCGGAATCTTGGCCGCGTTGGTTAACCTGCCTTGATAATTAATCAAATGCGGAATCGCGGCATACACTTGGGAAACCGCAGCGGCCCCCGGAATAAAATGCGGCAGCATCAAAGCTACAGAACAAACTATCCTTAAAAAAAACTCCCCCCTTACCCCCAAGGGGAGAGTAAAATTCCTAAATTTTTGTATGGAACTAGCGCATTCTTTTTTAAATTGCGCAAGAATAAATTTTAAATTCATTAAACTCCAGAACAGGGATTTCACCGCCAGCCAAACCAGCTTACCGATTGCCCCGCTGCCCCAAACATAAAATGCGCTCATTGACTTCATAGTACACCTCGATTTAATCATTTGATACGGGCTCTAATTCCCGTTTACGCGTTCAAGTCCGCGTTTTGCTTGAACGTTGCCAGGGTCCAACTCCAAGGCTTTTTCCCACATTTCTTTGGCTTTTGCTTTTTTGCCGTTTAAAAACTCATCTAACCCTTTTTTATACAAATTCTGGCTCATCACTTTATTTTGCACGTCTAACTGTAAACCGGCATCGCTGATAAGTTTTTTAACCTCATCCGCA
This sequence comes from Elusimicrobiota bacterium, assembly GCA_023249835.1. Classification (GTDB taxonomy): domain Bacteria; phylum Elusimicrobiota; class Elusimicrobia; order 2-02-FULL-39-32; family 2-02-FULL-39-32; genus JAHFBY01. Next base: position 631 of record JAHFBY010000101.1, read on the forward strand.
TTGTCAGTGAACTTAAGCGCTTCATTAAAGGAAACAATGCCTTGCTTCCACTCTCCCTCTTTAACCTGATTTTTGCCTTCCGTCAAGTGTCTTCTATAAACCAGGTCGCGCGCATTAATAATATACCCTTCAATTTCCTCGCGCCAAGCCGAATTTTTAGAAACGTCCATTGAACTGCCCATGCGCAACACCCCATCAAAGAGTTCAATAGCTTTCTCATACTCTTTCTTCTTATAGGAACTCAGGGCCTCTTCCTTCATCTTGTTTAAAATATCGCGCTGATGAGCGTCGGTAACCTCTTTTTTCTGTTTGCTGATAATTTGATTGCATTTTGCCAGTTCAGACTTGGCACGCTCATGATCCGGGCTAATAGCCAACACGCGTTCAAACTCTTGTTTGGCTTTAAGGATATCCCCTTCGGCAAAAGCGGCTAAACCGGTATCAAAGAAATTATCCACCAGCGAAACGAACTGGGTTTCAATTTGTTTTAAATAAGCTTGCGCTTCCCTATGGTCAGCGTGCAACGACAACACGGCGCGAAACTTGCGCTGAGCGTTGATCAAGTTGCCGTTGTCAAACATGGTTACGCCCTCATTAAAAATCTCCATTATTTTTGCGTTCAGCTTTTGTTTTTTGTCCTCGTCTTGCAGTTTAGCGAACTCTTTTTCCACCTTTGCCAACAAATTGTTATTTTCAGTCAGCCAAGGCGCAACTTCTTTAATGCGCAACACTTTCATGTAGGCGTCCACCATATTGTCCTGGGCGTAGAGGGCTTCCGCTTCGCGCACTTCTTGCTGCAACTCGCCAACCGTAGTAGACCGCTTATAGTCAACGCCAAACCGCAACTGCACGCTAACGCGGTGAGAATCGCCCAAATCGCTGTAGGGTACGTACGCATAGTCCAATCTAAACCTGCGGCTTTCAAAACCGGCGCCATAAGAAAAGTTTTGGATAATTTTAGATTGTCCTTTATAACCCGCGCGCACGGAAAAAGACTTTAAGAACCGGTACTCTACACCCGCCACGGAATAAAAATCTTTCTCTCTTTCCAATATGCCGTCAACGCTAAGAGTGATCACGTTGCTAAACAAGGAATAGGCCCCGCCCACGCGAATGCTGCGCGGCAAAGGAGAACTTTGCGTGCGATGTTTGAGGTCGGTGCCGACGTTTTGAATTGCCGCGCCTAACCGCAACCCGCGCAACATAAAAGCGTGGAACGGGTACGACAACCCCAAATCCGCGGCAACCGCTGAAGCCGTGCGCGTATTAAGTTTTTGTTGAATGAATTTAAAAGTAAGGCCGGTGGACAAAGGACCTTGCGGACGCGGACCTTCGGCGTCCTTGCCCCAAGACTTAGCCCAACTAAGGCTCGCTAAAAGGTCATAAGCGGTTAACCCGGAGGTGGGAACTCCGGAAGAATCGTAACCCTGAATAGAACCGTAATTAAAATAATGCACACCGGCAGCGAACACGCCTTTAGTTAAAGTCGGATGCACGTAACCTAAAACGTCCTGGTTCATGCTTTGCAAATATTGGTTGTGCATAAAACCAATTTCGCGGCGTTCAATGCTGGTTAATAAGGAAGGGTTATAAAACTGCGCGAACGAGTCGCCTTCTGCGCCGTATTGCGTGCTTCCCATAGCCGAAGCTTTAGCTCCTAAACTAATGCGCAAAGGTTCAATCGCGGTTTCACCGTTTGCCGCAAACGTTATTTCGCCTAAAAACAGTTGCGCCGCGCACGTAAAAACAATTAAACTAAAAACCTTTAGTAATCGATTCATTAACGTATCACCATTATTTTGCCAAGCTTACGGTTGGAACCGCTTTCGACCGTATAGATATAAACCCCGCTGGCCAACTGCGCGCCGTTAGAGTTGCGCACGTTCCAATCAAGTTTGCCGTCTGCAGGGGAATCAAAACTTAACTCGTACACCGCTTCGCCGCTAACTGAATAAACCTTAATTTTGCCGGTGTCCGGCAAACGGTCAAAAGTGATGCTGGAGTGCCCGTCCGCAGGTTCAAACGGCACGGGATAGGCGTAAGACTGGGAAACGTCCAAACTTGCCGAACCAATAGCCGCGTAAATTGAGAAATGCTCCACTTCGGCTGTGATATATTTGGTAGAGCCATCAATGGACCGGTTAGTTAATTTACGCCAAACTTGCGCGCTTTCGTCCAACACGTGAACGTTTAAAGTGTCAATGCGCGTCTTATCATTGTTATCGTCAGTGTATCCGTCGTTATTATCGTCCACATAAGGGATATTAATGGTCACTTTTTCATTAAAGTTTTCTTTAATTAGAGTGCCGTCCGACTTAACCGCCGCAAACTCGCGAATTGTAACCGGCGCCGAATGCGATCCCAACAGTTGCGCGATACGGCTGTTAGCCGTCTCAATATTTGATTGGCTGCTAAATTGCGCTCCATAATAGCGCGGAGACTTCCCCAAAGCTGAGCGCGCCGCCGAAGAAACGCCTCCGCTCACTACGGTCACGCTCACCGTTGCGTCTTCCGGCAAAGCGCCTGCCGGGATATCTACCGTGGTTAACCCGTCATCGGCTACGATGCGGTTAGACACCATACGGTCCATAACCGTTTCAAAATTAAGAGAAATCTTTTTATCCAGCGCGTTACCGCCAAGGTCCGTAACCTGGTCTCCAACCACCAACTCAAACAGCCAACCTTTAGGCAAACTTTCATTGGGAGCAACGCTTAAAGCATGGGTTAGGCTATCGTAAGTTAAAGTTACCGGAATTTCGCGAGTTTGCGATTTGCCAAAGTTGTCGCGGACGCCGCGCAACACCACATTTTGCGAAGATGTTAAAGTATCAGATTTCATATCTTCCGAAAATGTAATGCCCAGGGTTCCGGTACTCTTAATTCCTAAATAACGGCCATCAGCGCCGGTCACGGTAGAGAGGGCTTGCGTTTGCACTTTAGGGCGCGCCAAATCTTCCCGCACTTTATAAACAAACAAATGCGACGGACCCCAATTGCCCGCAGTATCTTTAGCTTTTACTCGGAAAAAATAGTCGCCGGTGATACGGTCGGTTTCAGAAGAAATCGGGAAATAAACGTAAGGATGAGAAGTCATAACCACTGCGGGAACAGACCTTTCGCCTAAATCAGTGCCGGAAGACCAGGTATAAGCATATCCTTCAATTGGAGACTCCTTTAAAACGTTACTGATCGGGGAAGACCAGTTCAAGAAAGGCGTTTTGTGCGGCGTGTTTGCGTTAGCTTCAATCTTTGTGGTATCGTTAGGCCCATATTGAGCGAAAATATGCGAAATAGTAGGAGAAGTAATATCTATGTTAACAACGAACCGCGCGCTACCGATACGGGTATGGTTAGTGTTGCCTAAAAATCCATAGTTATCGCCCATCACATGAAAGTACCAGGGACCTTCGGCTTTTGCGGTCACTTCCACAACTTCGTTGCTTTCAAATCCGCTATCAGAGCTGGAGATATTGTCGGTATCGTTTACGTTTTGATTAAATTTATAGTGGTAGTGGGAAGAATTTTTAGCCGTAAAAGAAGTAACAACAATGTTGGTCCAACTCCCTTCATTTTTTCCGGTCTTCCATATAATCTCAGGACCCGTGGGCGAGGTAACGAATATGACGGGCGTGGAATTGTTGGTCATAACCCCGTCTAAGTTCCTGGCCACCACATGGAAATTGTAGCCTGAACCCCCAATCAGGTTCGTGACAGCAAAGCCCTGGGATCCGCCCCACTGGGCATAAGTTCGCCAAACAGGCGAAGCGGACGCGCTATCCATATCTTGATCCGCGGGAACATAGGTCTGGTCGTGTTCGCTGTTGGGTGGGAAAGAAACGGAAACATACACTGCGAAAAGCGTGGTGTAAGGATCAATGATGGGGTTAGATCCGGTATTGATAAAAATATCCGCGGAAGAAAACCCAGCGGGAATAAACGAAGGCTGTAACGGTGTTACGGCCAAAGTGCAAGTGGTTTCGCCGGCTAAAAAATTGACCGAAGATTCGCTGTTTTCTCGCCAGTAAATTTTAAAACTATATTGCGTGTTAGTGGAAAGGTCGGTCAACGTCCAAGAACTAATGGAAGCCGTAAACTCGTCTAAGGTATAGGGGCTGGTCGCGCCGTCTACCGTTAAAGTCGCATACCCCACTTGGAAAAGGCTGTCCGGCTGGACGTCGTTAGGATTCCAAACCAAGGTAAGTGAAGTCACTCCCACTATAAAGGAAGGCGTTGTTGCGTTCAATGTTTTAAATGCGCTCACCGTTGCGTAAGAAGTCAAATGGTTTTGACGGCTAACCGCAAAAATACGCGCTTTGTAGGAGGTATTGGGCGTTAAAGGTTTCATAATTGCGGTGGTCGAAACCACCACAACGGAAGTTGATATGGTAAGGAACTCGTCGCTGGAAATTTGCACCTCATAACGAGTGTCCGCAGGGCTGTTTAACGGCGCGTTCCAAACCACACAAACAGAGCTTATCCCCACCCAGTTTTCTCCAACCACGCTCACAGCCTCTGCCTGGGTCACAGTGGACCCTAAATACACCCAACTGCTTTTTAACTCGTTATGGTTAATAGCGCGAACTTGAAAATAATAAGAGGTGTTGGGCAAAATCGACGCGGTCGTAACGAACAAGGACTGCGTAATGGAGGAAGTGGCGGGGCTCCAAGAATCAGGCGTTGAACTCGTTTGCATTTCATATACGGTTTGGTCCGGATTAGAGTACGGATTTTCCCATTGAACAGAAATAGAAGTCACCGCCACAGCAAAAACGGAAAGCAGTCCGGGAATAGCGGCTAAAGTGGACGAGGTTCGAATTTGAGTAAAAGCTCCTGCGTTGCCGTTGACGTCTTGAATTTGCACCTTAAAACTGTAAGAGGTGTTGGGCAACAAATTTTCAACCGTAGTGCCGTTGGCGCCGCCCCATTCCGAGTAAGTGAGCCAAACAGGATTTGCGCTCAGACTGCTGGTTGAGTCAATCGGCGTTTGGAAATAAACGTTTTTATCAACATTATAAATGGCGTACAACGTATAGTTGGGATTGCCGGAAATATTGGGATCCTCCAAAACAACGGTAACGCTATAAGTCGAAACATTAATCACGCTCGGTTTGTTCGGCACTGCCGCATAAGAAACAGAAGAAAACGAACTAGAATAATCTGTTTCGACATTATACCAATTGCGGGCTTTTAAACGAAAATATTGCGTGGTGTTTGTGGCTAAATTTACCGGGGTGGAAGACAGTTTGCTAGACCACGCGGAAACGCCGTCCACTGGACTAAAATCATTTACAGTGCTGCGCTCTAAAGAAAATTCCGTACTGTTCGCGTTCACTCCGCCTTGGGCCAAATAGTTCCAGTTGACTGTCATGCTGGTGTTAAACACCTTGGAAAATTCGCCTTCTTCCGGCACTCGCGCTAAAGTGGCCGTACTATAAGGAGCGCTAAATTGGCTCGTTGACCCCAAATTGTTAATTGCGGCCACGCGGAAATAATACGTCACATTGGCGGACAACCCAGAAAACCCCGCATACACATCTTGCGTGGTAGAACTTTTGTAAACATCAAAAAAATTGTAGTCCGCGGCAACCTGCGCGTAATAGGTGGTTAAACCATCCAGAGGGTTGGTGTTAGCGGTCCAGTGAATGGAAATTGAACTAATCGTGATCTCCTCCGCTAAAGCAAAGGGCACGCTCGGCGACACCGTTAAAGTTGAAGTAGATGCGGTTACAGTCGTAACGTTGCTGGCCACATTTCCCGGGCTAACGGAACGGACATAAATCGAATAATAGTTGTTGGTGGAAAGGTTGACCAAGGTTAAAGCAACGTTCGACGCTCCCAGACTAACAATTCCGGAGGTAGAATTTTCTACTTGAAACGCGCCGGAAGAAACTTCAAAACGAGTATCAACAT
>JAHFBY010000102.1 GCA_023249835.1 Elusimicrobiota bacterium
TCGATTGACCGCGTTTGGGGATTGAAAGTGAAATGGAATATGTCCCAAGAGTAGGGACGAACCTCTTCTTTGGATCCGTCTGAGAGTTGAACCAAAACAACATCTTGTCCCGCCTCATTGTCCGGCTCAATTTTATCCACCCTGCCCAGGGTTCCGTTGACCCATCGTCCGGCGGAATCGTTGTTTAAAAGCATAACCTGCGCTCCTTGGGCCAACTGGAGGTTTTGATCCGCCGGATAAGCGCGTCGCTCGAACCCTCCTAAAATCCCGGCAGGATAATCATGGACGTTAGCTTTTAACGCACGCAAATGCTCTGCGTTTATCTCCGCGGCCATGGCGTTGGTTGGAGTTAGGTGAACAGAATAGTTCGCGGAACCATCCGTTGAAAGTTTTGCGCCTACCCTTAAGTTTAATATTTTCAACTGCTCTTCGGTAACGGTATTGTTGCGGATTGCGTTCAGCAGTTCGATGAAACGTTGGTCTTTTTGGCGGTAAATTTTTTCAAGCTCGACTATTTCCATGGGGTTGTCGCGAAAGACGTTCGAGTCAAAAAAGTAAGGGCTTTCATACTGCGTTGCAAAGATATCTTTCTCACTAAAAGAGACAACTGGGGGAAGCTGATACAAGTCGCCGATCAGCACCATTTGCACTCCGCCAAAGGCAAGTTCGCATGAACCTCCGTTTAGGCGCAAGAACCGGTCAATATGGTCCATTAAATCGGCCCTGACCATAGACGCTTCATCGATGATAATGGCGTCAATTTCTTTATAGAGGCGGGCTCTTTGCCCCTTTAATTTCTTAATTTTTTGAGCGGTGATATCAGGTTTAAACCCAAAGAAAGAGTGGATGGTTTCCCCGCCAACGTTCAGGGCGGCGACTCCGGTGGGAGCCAGCACCACGACTTTACGTTTAGCGCGCTGCCGGAAAAGTTTGAGGAGAGTGGACTTGCCCGTGCCGGCTTTGCCGGTGATAAAGAGGTTCTTTCGAGACTCTATCCCGTTCAAAGCTTGTTGAAACTGTTTATTTATTTCGATAGAAGAGGTACTCATAAGGCATTTTCAAATTTTTAGTGAACTTAAAGCCAACGTATAAACACTATAGAAAATTTGCGGCTTCCGCATCAAGTCAGGGGAAAACGTCCCGCCCCCACCCTTTTAATCGCTGCCAAAAAGTGGCGGGTTAAATTACGCAAGCGAATTTGACAACGCATTTTACATAAGCTATATTGGCCTGAATCGTCTTAATCAATAAGCTGATTCTAACTCACTATAAGGAGGCAGAGCAGATGATCAAGAATTTCTTGGCGGCAGTTGTTCTGACTGCGTGGACCTTCGGTCCATCCCATCTTTTTGCAGAGGATAAAAAGATGGATATGGACAAAATGCACATGCAGAAAATGGAAGCCATGGAACAAATGACCGACAACATGAAAATGATGTCGGTCAAAATGATGTCGGGCAAAATGACCCCTGAAATGAACATGAAGATGGGGGGAATGATGAAGGACATGTCCATGATGATGGATCAAATGCACGTGTCCATGGGAATGAACGGCATGATGATGGAATGCCAAAAATGTAATAGCAAGATGATGATGAAAGGCGAGAAGGCCATGATGGAGAAGATGGGCATGATGAAATGCCCAATGTGCGACATGGAGATGAAGAAAATGTCCAAGATGGACAAGGACATGATGAAGGACTCGCAAAAAATGGTGATGCAGTGCGAGCATTGCCACAAAATGATGATGATGAAGGGCGAGAAAGCCATGATGGAGAAGATGGGCATGATGAAATGCCCAATGTGCGACATGGAGATGAAGAAGATGGACATGATGGATCCGGACATGATGAAATCCAAGATGATGGATATGAAGAAATCCATGGAGGACATGAAGTAAGCTCGAGTTCTTTTTAAGTAAAAAGGGAGAGTTATTCTGCGCGATAACTCTCCCTTTTTACTTAGGCGTTTTATCTTTCGGAAGGACGTAGAAGTGAACGCCGATGGAAGGAGTAATACTGCTCAAGCATACCAGCTAAATAAGATTCTGTCGTGCGATTTTAACAACCCGTCCATTCCGCCATACTGCAATGCTAACTTAAAGATGTTACAAAATTGTTACAGTTTCTTTAAGATATATTTTTATATCTTGATCTAAACTATATATTATGATGCCACCCATCTTAATCCAACAGCTTAAGAAGTTCATGGCTGCCGGGCTTTCACTATTGCTCCTGTGTTCATGGATTTTATCGCCGTTCGCCCAAGCCCAATCCTTGACAGCTCTTGATACTGGCAATAAAGGTCTTTCCCTTCCCGCCCAAAACATGCTGCTGGAATCAATCAAAAATAGGCTCCGCGTTGCCGGGCCCTATAAAAACGGAGAACGTTACTCCGTGTTTTCCGCATACCAAGGTGAACAATCCCGAGTCATATTTGAATTCATATTTACAAAGCACGCCCAAATACGAACCTTGCAGGAAAAAAAGGACCAAGAAACCAGCCTTGAAACCGCGTTGCGCACAGCCATGGGCGCCTTAAGACTAACGCCCGGCACTTTCCTGCCTCCAAACGATAAAACCGTCCATATCATCTCCCTGTTGCAAGCCACAAAATTAATCAAACCGCTAGCTCCGATAGAATTGAAAGAAACCCGTTTAAACACAAACGAACCGCCAACCGGTATATATACATCTATTCCCCGCCTCACTCAAGGACCCATTGAGGAGATCTTTACACAATATACGGATCTAAAGGTTCATTCCTCTAATGATGAAGAACAATTTACCCTCGAGCCTAACGAGCCCTTATTGCAAAGCATAAATCAAACTCCACCAATATTTAACCCTGTGCCTGCACTATCCGAATTCATGGGTTTTTTACCTTTGTGGTTTAGGTTCTATGGCCTAGAGGGGGCCAATGAAAGGAGGTTGGAGCTTGTGGCCATAGAAACAAAAGTGTTGGCAGCGGTGGCCGCGGCCATGGAGCCTATTATTGTTGATTTTACAGAAACGGAAGGTTCCTCGGAACGCTTGACTAAACTTTTTCATGAATTCTTTATTTCAGGGGCGCAAGCTCTTGCCCAGATTACGCCTTTAGAAAATCCAGCGGACGTGTTGGCAGACACGTTTTTATTTTTTATTAACCGACAAACAGACCCATCTCTTTCAAACCTTTCGCAAGATGTGCGCGACGATATCGCTGAAGATATCAGGAAAGTAATGAACAACACCTTTTCCTTAGGGTCGATCAGCCAACGAGTAGCGCTGGCAACGCGCGCGGTATTTGTGGCTGCGCATGAGAAGGAATACTCATCCATTATGCAAGATGGAAAAATCGTACAAGTCCCCGGGTCCACAAGCCAATATCAATCATACCTAGACGACCTGGCAAAACGTTTATTAGGTTCAAAGAGTATTGACGAAGCGGTCCGCGCACATCAACAGGAGATATATCCCGACTGGATCAAGTTGTGGCAAATTACTTTTGGAGACGATTGGCAAAGATATCGATCAACATTATTAAATTTGCATAACGCTGCGGGGAGTAATGCAGGGCCTTTGTTTAGGTATGGATTGCCGGCAGTAAAGGAATTGATTCAGGGTGAAGAAAGCTTAACAAAAGTCGGCGCCGCTTTGATAAAGTTGGGCATTGCCGCTGGATTGACTTCAGAGTATTTGTTTCAGTATTGCTTGCCGGCAGTAAAGAGCGCATTCGGTGATGATTTTAAACGTTATTGGCCCGGACTCGTTGAGTTGGGGATTGCCGCTGGAGTGAATTCAGGGTATTTGTTTGAGTATTGCTTGCCGGCAGTAAAGAGCGCATTCGGTAATGATTTTAAACGTTATTGGCCTATACTCGTTGAGTTGGGCATTGCTGCTGGAGTGAACTCATGGTCTTTGTTTGAGTATTGCTTGCCGACGATAAAGGAATTAATTCGGGATGAAAAAAGCTTAACAAAAGTCGGCGCCGCTTTGATAGAGTTGGGCATTGCTGCCGGAGAGAATTCGAGGGATTTATTTGAGGATGGGTTGCCAGCGGTAAAGAGCGCATTCGGTGATGATTTTGAACGTTATTGGCCCGGACTCGTTGAGTTGGGCATTGCCGCTAAAGAGACTTCATGGCCCTTGTTTAAGCATTGCTTACCGACCCTTCTTCAGGGTTCAGGAAAAGACCATTTTAATGAATTCTGTGAAATGATCCAGCAAAATTCCAGCCAAAATAATCCTCTGTTTTGGAAGTGGCTGGTAGGCAGCAAATGGAACGGCTCACCAGGAGCTTTAAATCCCACTAAGCTGGAAAATATTAAATATTATCTTTTGGAAAGCGCAAAGCTAAACGCTTTACTTACGGACTACAATCGAAAGAAAGTCCTTAAATTGTTTAATTTTTATGGAAAAAATAATATTTTACAATTCATCCACAATCGAGGCGGCGATGATAAACGCCATTTTAGTTTTTATGTTGAGGTTGCTGCGCAGAACCCCAGGATGGCTCTGCAAATTTTAGAGGGTTTACTAGCGGCGGTCAAAAACGGTATTGTTTCTATTGGATTGGAAGAAACGGAACAAACATCAATCCTTAATTTCATAAGGATCTCAAAAGGTTTCAACGCTACGCTTTACCAATACTATAAAAATGAAGGGGAAAGAGCATATGCTGAACTGATCCAATTTAGCGAGGCAATATTAGCGGACCAAGTTGGAGTAGAAGAAATCAATGCATTTAAGCGCACTGTGCAAAATAAATACAAGGCAGACGATCTGCTCTTAGGAGTCTTGGGCAAAGCTATTCCAGTTTCGGGCGTTTCTTTTATTAAACAAAGTGGCGCGCAACGCGTGTTTTATCGATATTTTGAATCCGGAGATAGGCGGGGAGAGATCCCGCGGACGTTAGTCGATCTAAATCGTTTTGGCGGAGGAGCTATTATTGTCAAAGAAAAGCGGTTACGGGAAGGGGAAAGCGCTGATCCTGAAGGAAAAATAGCCAAAATACGCAACCAATTGATCGTTGCAGAAGAAGGTGAAGAGACCAAAGGGAACAATTTACAGGAAGCTGATTTGTCCAAGTTTAAAGAAAAGTTACAGGCTTTAGATCAAGATTTGTCCTTTGCAGAGTTAGGGGGGGCGTTCCTCCAGGCAGTTCGCCATGACCCTGACACTGTGGCATGGATGAATAACCTGGGCGCCGCAGAGGATGCCGGTACAGGGTTAGATTTATTGCATGGTCTTTTTTATGATACGGACCACCTTCCCAATAAATTGCAAAAGATGATTGAACAGAACTTTCGGATAAGACAAAAGCCTAAAACGCTGAAAGCGCCGGTGTTTAAGCAAAAGTTAGCCAAGATCCTATTGGAAGGAACGGACAAAAAGAAAAAAAGGATTGAAGATTTGATGTCTGGAATTCCAGAGGAATCAATCCAGAGAGGAATATTGACCGATCCTGAAGTTCAAGAAGAAGCCAAAAACATTATTAAAGAAATTTTAAAGAGACCTTTGTTAAACATGAACGTTGACCAATTGGTAAAGAACGTGATGAATTTCTTTTTACACCAAATTAAAACGGAGCAAGCTCGTTACGATAATGTAGAAACTAATGAGAGTATACGCATCAGGTTTCAGGCGGTTAAAGGCATCCCTTATGGGATGTGGGGTTTATGCGCCGGAGTTTGCATTGCCGGGGATATTGAGTTATGGAAGAATAAAGATTTTTATTTATTGGCGATGATCGATGAGGTTTCCGGGCAAGCCGTAGGGTTCGTTCATCTGTTTCAACAAGAAATTAACGGAAAGAAAATCTTAACTGTGCCTGGGATTGAGCCGAGCACGGAGTTTTTGTCCAAGGTCAATGCCGAAGAAATTTATCCTATGATTGAGAGCGCGTTAGTGACCCTGGGCGAGACCGGAGGGTACGACGAAGTGGTGATCCCTCAAGAAAAGAATATATTATCCAATCGCTCGGAAATCAATGCAATAGCAAAAAAACGAAACTATCCAAAAGTAAGGTTAGCCAGACAAGTCGATTGGAACACAGTTCCGCAACCCTATCCATTTCAAGAGGTTTACCTCTTGTGGTCCAAAGAAAACGGAAAACAGGGGGGTGGATTAATACCGGGCGCCGTGGCATTTGGGTTCACGCAAAATTTAAGTTTAACCCAAATCGGCTTTAGGGAAACCTTGTTCATCAATATCTTAAGCTTAACCGGGCTTGGGATATGGCTGCTTTTTTTCCACGGCGCGCAAGACTTTTCAGTTTGGGAAGTTTTAGGGATCATCAACGGAACCTGGGTCGTCCTGCTCTTGGGCTTGCACAAGCTGATCGGAGTAAAAAGCGCGCAAGGGCCTCCTTTAAAAGACTGGAAATCTGTATCTAAAGCCACGCTGACCGCCATGACCAGCCTCTTTGCTCTGCCCTTCCTCATCTTAGGCCTCACCCAATCTCCGCTCTATTTTATCGGCATTCTCTTAATCTTCACCCATCCCACAATTAATTGGCAAACATCG
>JAHFBY010000103.1 GCA_023249835.1 Elusimicrobiota bacterium
GCGAATGTTGGGTCCAATAGTTCCTGCGGCTGTAGTGAACCCCGCATAACCCGTTAAAATATAAGATGTGAGCGCGTTGTTTAAATCAATGATGGGCCAGAGCGCGTTGAACGGTCCTTTGGTGAGCGCGCCTTCGGATCCAAACCCGGTTGTGGAAGGTGATTTGCCCGTTAAACTGGATATGAAATCCATAAAGAGTTCCGGCAGCTCTTGATAATGGATCGGGTTATGCACGGCCATGGGAGGAATGCCCGCTTTGGCGTCGGGCGGATTGTTGCGCCTGCCGGCCAGCACGGCGTCGACCGGGTTATGCACGGGACGACCATGCGGAGTTTTGCGCGCCAAACGCGCGCCGATTTCAGCCAAATATTTTTGCCGAGGTTGAATTAAGTCCGGACGGTTTTGCAAGTATCGCGGGTTTTGCGACGGTTTGCCGTTCACTAACCGGGGGTGCGCGGAGGAAACAATATAGTCCGGTTTACCGTCCTGCACAAATGCGGTCAATAGCTTTTTCATAGGTTCGGTAAACAAGTCGAAACCTATGGAGTCTTCGACTAGGTCCTGCGCTTCTCTTTGGGTCAGCGGTTGATAATTGGAAAGGAAAGTTCCGGGATGCGAGAGGTCAGCTTCGGCTTGTTTGTCGTAACCGCGGAAAATAGCGTCGTCCGGCCTTTGGAAGAGCCGGTACTCGCAATTGTCCACGATTTTTAAACTGCGATTAGTGCAGTTGGGGTCACAGTTTGCTAACTGTTCCCGGGGAACAGTTAGAGAAGCCGTGATGTCGTCTTCAACTTGCAGTTTTTCCGCGGCGCTAAAGTCTTGGCGCACGCGGAAGATTCGCCAAGAGCCGTCTTTTTCGCGTCCCACGCGCAAATAATTGGCCACGAGTTTCCGGTTGCCGTATTTTAATTCGTGGCCCAAAGAGCCGTTGATCATATCCACGAAAAAACGGTCGCGCCAGTTTTGGCCCCAGTCTTCTTTATAATAGCGTTTAACCACAAACACCATTTCGCGCACGTGTGGCGGAATGTTGGCGAGCCAAGCGTTGTAGTCGTCTGAAAACTCAGCGGAGGGCGTGAGCAGTTTTATCACCGACCCTAATGATCGGTCCGCGCTTAAAATTTTGCGGCTCACCCAGCCCGCGCGTTTGGCCTTGAAGCGGTTGCTGAAATCATATTCCATTATATTTGCAGCTTGGTCCATGTCCTTGTGTAAATCTGCGGTAAAGATCGGTCCTTGGATCATAGCGTCAACAATAGATTTGGAAATTTCCGATTTTCCCCCGCCGGACACAGTGCTTGGTTTATGGCAAAGCGTGCCTTCGGCCGTGGTTCCGATTAAGTGCCAGGCAGTGCCGCCAGTCTGTTTTTTCATACGCACTTTGTAGCCGGAAGGTAAAACGTAAGTGCGGGAAGCCATGAGTTTGATGGTTGCTTTTTTGTTTTTGTGCGCCCAGCTAACAGATTCGTCTTGCAAGTTGAACTTTGAGTCTTCCGGCACGTAAAGGATATCCGGGTAGTTTTTATCAATGCCATAACCTTGGGGTTGGATCTGTATAGAATCGCCTAATAATTGAAGCGTAGCCGAAAATTTAGCTTCACTTTTTACGATGAGCGGGTTGGGTTGAAACTCTTCACCCAGGTCGTAGTTGCCAAAGGCAATAGCGCCGCCCGAATGCTCTTCTTCACATAAGCCATAAAGGTTGGCGGAAAAGCTAATTTGAGTTTTAACCTCTTTTTTACAATAGCCAAAATAGTTGTCCGCGATCACGCTTACCATAACGCCCCGCTGGTCGCGGCAGGTAACCTTAAAGGCGTTGCCGTTGTTATATTTTTCTTCCGCATTTTCCCAGCACATGCCGTCGCGTTTTTGCCGTTCCGTGGCTTGGTCTATGTGCGGCAACCCCAAATCTTTTTTCTTGAGAGCAATTAGGTGCGGGGCTAAGATAACGCACCCGGTGTGTCCGGTCCAATGCAGAGCGTCTAATGCCGCGTTGTTTTCCGGCAAGTAAGGGTCTCCGGCATTGCCAAAAATTGATTCCACAAAGTCCAAGTTAGAAACCATGCTGCCGGGTGCAAAAAAACGAATCTCCATGGATTTCTCAGGCATATATCCCGGCACTTCCGGGGAGACTTTGGGCCGGAGCAAAAGAGAGACCAAGAGTTTAGCTTCCTGCTCTTGGCTGGAAGTAAACGGCAAGCGCAGCAAGCTTTTCGGAGGATTTAACGCTGCGATCAGAAGTTTACGAAAAACGTCTTTGGGGACCGCGCATTTATCATTGGCAATAGGCAAACCTCCTTCCGCAATGTGAAACACTCCTTGGGTCGTGCGGCGGTCGTTTACCGGGTTATGCAGAACTCCTTGCTTTACGCGATAAGATTTGATAATTTCGGTTTGAAAGCTGTCCTTGTCCGGAGGCAGGGACAAGCTGCGCGCCAAGCCATAGTGGTCCAAAATAAAAGTATTGGAGGGGATGCGCACAGCGTTGTTGTCGGGCAGGTCTTTAAACATCTCCTCTAAAAAAGATTGGATGCGCGCGTCCGCCGGGCACAGATGGTTGGGAAGCAGGTGGTTGATTTCCAGGTGGTTATAGAGCAGAGGCCTGGCCAATTCTAAAAATTCGGAATCTTCCCATTTGCCGAACGTAGGATGACCCAGCGCCGCCAGTTTCAGGTTGATGTATTGAATCACCTTTTCCTGATGCAGTTGGGCGTGCCCATTTTCTAAAAATTTAAAACCAAGGTTCTCTTTTAAGTCCATCTTATTATTTTATCAAAAACTTGGGTCTTTTAGATTATTTTTAACCCCGACAATTCTTTTGCGCAGCCAAGGACCGCCAAAAACATGGGCAGGGTGAGTTTGCCGGTTTGAGTGTTTTGGCGGCTGGGGTGATAAATGTCAACCAAGGTCTTTTCCCCTGGCCAATCATGGATTGCGTCATGAGCAAAAGGGTGGGCCGAGAGTTTTTTGTTTTGCGCTCGCAAATAAGCGTCATGCGCCATTTTTCCTAATGCCACCACCATGCGCACGCGGGGATCGCCGAACCCGGGCACGGGCTTACACCAATAACCAGGAAATTTTTTGCGGATACCGTCGATATAGTTATTAAGGCGCGGGCATTTACGGCAAGAGGTTATATTTTTTTCGAGGAGCGACCATTCGGGCGACTTAAGGGTCATCGGGTAAAAAACCAAAAGAGGACCGGCGCCATCACAATTCGGTACCAACCAAAGGGCGAAAGGTTTCGGCGCGAAACGAGCTGGATGAACCAGCGCACTGCGATCCAGGCGGAGACAAAGGAGAAGATGAATCCGGATAAAAAGAAGAGCAAGTCCGCGCGGGCCAGAGAGCGGTAACTTTTTAGCAAGTCCAGCGTTGCGGCCGCGCACATGACCGGTATGGCCGCAAAAAAAGAGTATTCCGTGGCGGTTTTGCGGTCTAGTCCCAGGATCATTCCCCCGAGTATAGTGGATGCGGACCGGGAGATGCCGGGCCAGAGCGCTAAACATTGAAACAGACCGATTAAAAACGCGTGTCGTTTGGTGAGGTTCTCCATCCCTCCAGCGCTTGGTTTTTTAAGCGAACGTTCAATAAAAATAATGGCGACGCCGCCCAAACCAAGTCCAAAAGAAACCGTGACGGGGTTGAACAGGTGCATTTTAATGAACGAGTGGGTCACCGCGCCCAAGGCTAACGCGGGGATAGTGGTCAGAACTAAAAACAAAATTCCGTTATGCCCGGCAAACCCCGGGGTCTGGTTGCAGGCAAAGAGTTTAATAATCTTTTCTTTGTAAATTAGCGCGACCGCTGCTATGGCGCCCAGTTGAATGAACACTTCAAAACTCTCAATGTTGGCGCCGTCCAAGCGCAGGAGTTTGGAGGCAACAATCAAATGGCCGGTGGAAGAAACCGGCAAAAATTCTGTTAGCCCTTCCACAACGCCTAAGATCAAGGTATGCAATAGGTTCATATGCGGTTCCCTAGTATATCAAAGTTTAGAAGATATTGTTTATTGCCGCCTATAATGATATCGTATACAGAAATTTGCTGGGCGCACATTTAATTAAATAATTAAGGAGAATAGATATGAACAAAGGTTTTGGGTTGGGCGCGGGTAAAGTATGGGCAATGGTTTTGGCGGGCTTGGTTTTGTCTTCCGGGTTTGGCTGCAAGGCAAAACCAAAAAAAATTGAAGAGGGGTCAACAGTTAAGTTTCATTATACCTTAACGGTAGACGGCGCGCCCGTGGACAGTTCAGTAGGTAAAGAGCCCATGTCCTTTGTTCAGGGTTCGCCGCAAATTATTCCTGGATTACAAGAACAGATGATGGGAATGATGGTGGGCGAGAAAAAATCAGTGGACGTGGCTCCGGAGAAAGCGTATGGAATGCCCAACCCCAACGCTGTCCAAAAAGTTGCCAGGACAATTTTCAAAGATATAAAAGACTTGAAAGTGGGGTCAATGGTTAAGGGCCAGAGCGGCAACCAACCTATTCAAGCGCGAGTCATCGAAATTGGCAAAAAAGAAGTGACTTTAGATATGAATCATCCTTTAGCGGGCAAGGCCTTGCACTTTGACGTGGAAGTAGTGGACATCCAACCAAAAGTAAAATAACTAAGCGTTTAACCTGGGTTTAAGCTTGGAACGCGATGGTTTCCGTTTCTTTGAGCTGTTGGTAGATCCTTTCCGTTTGCGCAAAGGGAAGCGTTTCCCCATTTTGCATAATCCATAAAAGCACGTAAGCTGCGCTGCTTTGACCCCACTCTTTGGGATAAGGCGTTGCCAAATAGAGCGATGCGGGTCGGCCTAATTGTAAAGCCAGGGCGTCCATATTTTTGTTCTTTTCTTGCACAAATCGAATCCGGTTCAGTTTTGGTTTTAAATTTTCCGGCAAATGAGCGGCTAAATAAGCCGCAGCATCATTAACGCTGTCGGCGTCGGTTACAACCGCTATAACCCAATCCTCATAAGCGTTGGCAGTTGCCATTGCATGAATAATTTTCTCTAAAACCAGCGTGCTTGTCTCCGCGTCATTTATCCGTAAATGATAAGCGCGCATACCGTTTGGGTCTGGGCTCTGTTGGTTGGACTCTAAAGCGGAGAGCGCTTGGGCTAAGGAGAGGTAAAGCGTTTCTTGCATCTCCTGCAGGAAGGATAATTCCACCTCATCTCTTGGAGCATATGACTCGCCGAACCTCAGGACAAAACGATGATTTAACAATGGGTCCGGCAAAGCGCTGTTTTGTAAATGGTCCAGTTCAGTTAAAGGCAAAGCTATGGGAACCAGTTCCGCAAATGTCTCCTGGCCCCAAACCGATTTTCCCCATTGTTCAAGTTCTATAGTGGAAAGTCGCATGTTTGCTTCATTTGGATTATTAACCAAGCGCTGTGCCGTGCGTTGAGCCCAACGCAGTCCAGCGGCGCGGGCCCCTTTTCCGGTTCTAAGGGGCAAGGCGCGTTGAACGTTTTCTTCAATCATTTCATCTTTGTTCCATGAATGGTGTATAAGGTAGGCCAAGGGAGAGGTAAAAATTGCGGATATCCCTCCCAACGCTAGCCAATCGAATTTAAAATTAAGATCCAACGCCTGCAATATTTCGCGGCCGGCAATCAGGGTTCCAAAAAGAAATCCGGTCATCATCAATCCTAAAATCGTGAGCTGTAGCCAATAATAAATGAGTTTTATGCCCGGCGGTATTAAAACATGCGATTTTTCTTTACCAAAAGTGAACCGGTTCTGGTGCATTATGGCGAATAAGATCGAAACCAAGCCAGCGGCAATGAGGATGGAATCATAAATTCCAAAAGCCAGGCGGAGCAGGTGAAAAGCTGTGAACGCAAATATAAATAGTCCCCTATTTTCCACCCCCATTTGGGTGTTATCGTTCATGCCGGTTAAGTTCTTTAGCCAAAACATACGGCCCTTGACCCTCTGGAACCTTTGGGACCTTTGGATCCTTTGCACTAGTTGTGCGCGGGCAATTTTTCGAGGTTTATTCTTAATAAGTCGAAAGCCGAGCGCGCTAAAGATGCTTACCAGGATTATTGAGATCAGCACAATGAAGTTTAGTTGGGGTTTGAACTGCATGTTGGTGGGCGTGGGCAATGTCGGCGGATAATACGCGGAACCGGGCGTAGGCTCAACCGAAGGTTCATTTGCGTTTGGGTAGGGGGATGGGATTAGGTATAAAACGTAAGTTAATACGAGTCCGAACAGCCCGATAAATTTATTTTTAAACCAAGAGTCGGCGGGAGTCGGTTTTCTTTGGTTGTTCTTGGCAGCGCGTTTTAACTTAGGCTCGGGTCTAAAGGTATCCCGCCGCGTTAGGGAAAGCTCTGTAGGCGCTACTACTTCCGGGTCGTCGGCCTCCGGGGTGGATATGCCCTCGCTAGCGCTATCCGAAATAGGACTCATCGAGTTTGCTGGGCTGGGAGGGATAAGCAGCCTTTTTAAAAATTCCTGTTTATTTTCTAAATCACCTAAA
>JAHFBY010000465.1 GCA_023249835.1 Elusimicrobiota bacterium
GATCACTTCGTTAAAAACAATATGCGCCAACCCCCAAAAGAGGAGCATGGGATAGATCACCCAGGCAAAGGTGTAGAACGCCGCAACAAAAGTGCTGGCATAGGCAAAGGCATAGCTCCCCAAGACCACGAGCATCCCCGGGATCGTGTTAAACTTTCTTGTTTCTGGAGCCGCAGGGTTTAAATAGACCGAACTGTGCGCGAGCATAAAGCAGAGCCCCAGCGCCGCGCCTATGGCCAGGGACAGGTTCATCCACATCATAGCGCCAATCAAGACAGGCAAAAAAGGCATGCCTAAAAAAAGCGCGGTTTCCAATGTGTAAAAAAGCGAGCGCCCGGTCCGGCTCTGAACAAGGCTATGCCACTGTTTCCCTCCATTTTCGCGGCTCGATTGCGGAACGATCCTCCGCATAATTGAGCTGGCCAAGATCCTCTTATAAAGCGTTTCCCAGCCCGGGCTTAAGAACGCAAAGGATGTTGGATCAACCCGCGTAACCGCAACAGGCGAAACCCGGACCAGTTGAGCAGTCCGCTCTACTGTTATCTTTCCATCTTTTTTGGTAACGCTATAGCCTGGGTACAGAACCTCTAAATCAGCGACCATTTCTTCGAGGTCTGCGCCGGGCAGAGCTTCAAAGACCTTTGGCCCTTCCCAATCAGGTAAGAGCTGTTGGCTTAAAACCCTATTTTTCCCTAACCTGTTCCCAGCTAAAAGCCTGGCCGTGGTTGCCGCTGTATAGCTCTCAGCGCCACGCTCTTGCATGACCCTTAACGCGCCCATGGCGGATTGCAGTTGTTCCGCTAAACCAGGAACTTTGACTAATTGAGCGGATCCAGAACCAGGACGGCCTAACTCCATTCTAAAGTATGCGCGAGTTTGCTCTGACTGATACGCCCCTAAAATTTGCTCTTTGCCCTTTTCCAAGAACGGACCCGCAAGGAATACTCTTTTCCCTGCTATCTCCTTAACGTTTCTGAGGTAAGCGGAAGATTCTTTGTCCCCGCTATTTTCGCGCTCCATGGCCAACTCTTCCAAGTTATGGATAAACCGGCTCTTAAGCGCCGGGTCAAAAAGGGGCCGCTCCGCTTTTTTGCTAGTTTTAACCTTCAACGCCAACTCTAACTTGGGCCGAATCACCACGTAAGCGATCCCTTTGTCGCGCAACGCTTTGCTGATGCCCGGGGTATGAAAGCCGCCCGCGATCAGGGCCAGAGCCCTATATTTTCCATCATTGGCCGAAACGTTTTCTTTTAACGCAAACTTTAAGAAATTGTTCACCAAATGTTCGTCACGCTTTGCCGCTAACTTGTAGTACGCTTCCTGTAAGTACCGGCCCTGCGCTTCCTCCAGCTTGCCAAACGCGCTCCGAGGAGCGGGCGCGCGCTGATGTTCCCACTCTTGCACCGCGTCCTCAATTTGGCTGAGCGTTACAGGAACGTGGTCCTTGGCGCCTGATCCAAAGAGCGAGTACATCTCACCGGACTGATAGTTAACCAGGTCTTCAGGGCTAAACTTTTCGCTCCAAAACTTGGTTTGCAGGCGCAACCCTAACCCAAGCCTCACCCAACGGCCCAGCTCGCTATTCGTTTTAACGAACCGGCTATAAATGCTCTCTTCCAAGAGCCCAAGTTCCGCTAAAACCTTGTCTCGCTCTATGACCTCGGAAAGCTTTAAATATTTCTCGTAACTTTCCAGCATTAAGCTGTCTTGACCTTGCAGCTTGCAGAGTTGGTTCAACAAACCGTAATATTTGGCCCCCGCCATTTTACCCTGCCTATAATCCAGCGACGCTTTGCTGAGTTCAGAGAGGGTTTTAGGGTCTAACCCCTTGGCCAGCGCCGCCACCGCGCCCTTCGTCGCCTCTTGCACGCCGCTAGGGCGCAAAGCGCGTTCCAGGTTCCACAAATCATGCACCTTTTGTAAATTGGCGAGCGAACCCGACGCCCACTCTTCCGGAAACTTCCATTGCAGGTAAAAAAGATAATAGTTGAGCGGTACAGACCCGTTGTCGTATCCGCGAGAATTTTGAAACAGGTACTGCAGCTCTTGGGGATAGACCGCGCTTTCAATCCGGCTAAACCGTTCGGTTAATTGCGAAACCT
>JAHFBY010000104.1 GCA_023249835.1 Elusimicrobiota bacterium
ATGAGCCAAAAGGGGAAGGAGGCGCGATAGATTTGGGTGATTGGTTTTTCAAAGCGGATGGAAGATAAAAACAGGTTAAGGCCGAAAGGCGCGGTCATGTAGCCGATTTCCAGGTTCAGTAAGAAGATGATGCCCAAATGGACCGGGTCGATACCGTATTGCGTGGCCACGGGCACGATCAAGGGCACGACGATGATGATGGCGGAGAACATCTCGATCATGTTCATGATCAACAGGAAGATGTTGAGGATGATTAAAAATAGGACCTTGCCCTGCACGTAGATATGGATCCAATCAAAAAGTTTCATGGGGATTTGCTGATCGATTAAATAGTTCGTGAGGCCCAAGGCCATGCCCATGACCATGAAGATAGCGCCCACCAAGACCATGCTCTTCACCATGACATCTGGCAATTCCCGTGAAAAAGAGATGTCGCGATAGATAAAGACCTCGACCGCGACCACGTAGGCAGACATCACTGCGGACGCTTCCGTTGCCGTAAAAAAGCCCCCATAGATCCCGCCGATGATTAAAATAGGGAGCGGGATCTCCCAAATCGCCGCGGCCGCTGCAGCGCGCAGTTCGCGCCAGGAAAAGGAGGTTTGGGCAGACTCTTTTTCACGATTTTGCAGCACGCAGTAAACTGACAAAACCGCGATCAATAGCAAGCCGGGAATGAGGCCGGCTAAAAAGAGTTGATCAATGCTTACCTTGGCAATAAGTCCATAGAGTATGATTGGCAAACTGGGAGGAAATAATAGGCCAAGCGATCCGGTGGTGGTCAACAGTCCCAAAGTCATTTTTTCCGAATACTTTTTTTCAATGAGCATGGGGTAGAGCAAGCCGCCCAAGGCCACGATGGTGACGCCCGAAGCGCCGGTGAACGCGGTAAAGAGCGCGCAGGTGATTAAAGTGACCACAGCCAGCCCCCCGGTCATCCAACCAAACAGAGCGCTGGCCAAGCGCACCATGCGCTGGGGAGCGCGGCTCTCCGCCAACACGTAACCGGAAAAAGTGAACAACGGGATAGCAATAAGCGCCGGCATAGAGGCTAAACGATAGAGTTCTACCATGATAGCCGCAGAGTCAACCCCCGAAGAACGAAGCGCCAGCAAGGCGCCCGCGCCAATAGCCAGATAAACCGGAGCGCCCAAAAACATTAATAAAACTAAGGCTAGAAAAAATAACAGCGCGGAAATCATGTTGGGCGAGAGTATTTTTCGAGCGCGCCTCGCGCGCTTTGGAGTACGGCATGCACAGTTAAAATAAAAAAGGCCAGCGGGATGATCAACTCTAAATAGACGGCTGGAACTTCGGTGCCGCCAACGCTAAAGAGCGCAGAGCCATACTTCCATTCATCTAAAATGAATTTCCCGGCGGCCACGGTTAAAAATCCAAGGCAAAGAACAGAAAAAAGATCCACGATTCGACAAACCGCAAAGCGCACTTTGGGCGGCAAACGATTTAAAAGGACGTCGATCGCGAAATGCTTATTTTGACTAGCGGCGATGAAAGCGCCAAAAAAACCAACCCATAAAACCATGTGGCGAAGAAAAACGTCCCCCCACAAAATACCGGTTGCAAAAAATTGTCGCAAGACCACCTGTATAAAAGATAAAAGCACGATCGTGCTTAATAGCGCCACCAAAAGCTGGCGCTCTGTTTTTTCGATGAGGGAAAGGAGAGAAGCGATCAAATTTAGTGTGTTTTTCCCCTTAGAATAAGGAGGGGTTCCTTTGTGTACATTAACCATATTAGCACTATACTATCAAATTTCTTCTCTCTCTATCCCAGCCAACGTCCGAGTAATTTTACTATGGCACTTCCTCCTTTTAGTAATTTCGTGATGTTGTTGGGCGTTTCTAAAAGAGGTAACATTTACTTTTACGGGGTGAGCTGGATGGTTAAAAATGTGTTCTCGTTTTGTTTAGCATTTTTATTTTTTCAACAGAACGCTTTTGCTTGGTGGGGTTCGGATAACAATTATAAAAACCGCGACAACGCTTACGAAGTCCGCGGTTGGAGTTATAAGAGCGCCGATTGGAACAAGAACTTCACCTACTCTTCTTCATATGAAGGTCAAACCTATATCCCTGCAAAAAGCAATTTTTTCACAAACACGCTTTATGAAAGCAAAATCCGGTTGGAAAGTTCTAACCCCGGGTTTTCAGATTTCGTCCGAACTAAAGTGGCTCCCAACATCACGGGCGCGGACTACGGTGGATATAAAATCTCCAACAACGTCAAGTTTGAGAGCTACTCTGCGCTTAGCAAAAGCTACGAGTCGTTCTCTTTGTCCAACGTCAAAGAATCAAATGGAAAATTGACCGGTTTTGACCGCGCTTCTGCCAGGGGGAGCTGGATAGTTAAAGAGGACGTTCGCAATATTTCTTATTCCAACAATGGGCGCCTGGCGGGATACCAGCTCAGCGCCAAAGACATCGCCAGGAATTCTTTCACACAAAATATTTCCAACCTTAAATATGCGGACAGCCGTGATTCTAACCGCCTCGCAGAGATACAGCGTTTGGCTGAAAACAACTCCGGCCGCGAAGGCTATTACATGTGGAAGGATGTCCGCAACGGTTTGGAAGGCTTGGGCGCGCCCGCGACCTTGGTTCCAGAGGCCTTTAACCTGACGGTCACCGACGCCAACGGGATTCGCAACGATTTTGCTTTCACGGACGTAACTTGGAAGAACGACCGGATGGTGGGCTTTACCGCCAATTTTAGGCAGGGCGGAAAGATGACGGAAATGAAGGCGATTCCCACCTTAAACGAAAGCGGAAAAATCGATTCTCTAACCGTACAAATTTCAAAGCCCGGCGGCGCGCAGCAAGAAACCTGGGATTCTAAAAGCGGAGCAAACCTCGCCGTGCTCGCAGCCGCCATGTTTAAAGGCATAAATCCTCTTGAGCTGTTGGGCGCAGGCCACGTTCAAGTAGACAACATGATGGCGCCTGCATCCGCCGTAACGTTTGATGAGAGGGGGCTTTTGCCGAACGCGGAAAAAGATTTTGCCCGCAATTACGGGTTAGAAAACAACCCTATTTTTGGTGCAGCGGCGAACGATGCAAAGAAAGAAATCTTTCAATTAGAACAGACGGATGAAAAGGCTGTTCGCGACATTTTGTGGAACACAGATTTAAACGATCTGGCCAAAAAGGATTTGGGAACCATCGCGACTGACATCAAAACAACCATCCAAGGCAAATTTGAAAAATTAAGGAAAACAGTTGAGGTCTCATCCAGTTGGGGCGATGCGCTTAAAACAAACGCGCCCCTTGATCTAAAACTGGAGCATGGCCGCATCACGAGCGCAAACGAATTTACAAATGCCGCGGGCCAAAGAGTTGCCAACGTGAGCTTCAAGCTATTACCCGAAGGCAAGCTGCAAGCGGTAGAAGCGTTCGGCCAATCAGGAACGAGAACAGAGAAGAAACTTGGGACTGGTTTTAAAGCGCCAGAGCTATCGCCTAAAAGATCATTCTTCGATAAAAATGTTTCTCCACTTGTTGTTCAAGCAAAGGCTAAATTATTACCTCTTATCCAAGTACTTAAAGAGAGTTTATTAAATTTTAAGAATCAGTCTCAAAATATGGTTAAAAGTTCGGAAAGAAAAGAAATTGAATCCATTAAAAATTATCGCGCTATTTTAAACACTGGCAAAATGGAGTCTGCGATTATTAGCGCGGAGACAAAAAGACTTGGCCATCTCTATGGTTATCAAGAATGGGAAAACAATAAACTTGGTGACCAATTATCCAACAATGTGCTTTTTGTTCAAGATGGGAACGAATATAATAAAGTATATCGAAAGATTATTGGCAGCCAAATTGAAGTTCTTAGGACTGAAAAGGTGGATCAAAAAATATTTACTGATCATTCAAAAGGAGCCGCATCCACCTGGTGCAATTTTCTGGTAAGAGATGTGGCCAAAGGGTTTGGCGTCAGCGAAAGTTTTTCGTCATCGGAAGACAACGCAAACACAATGGCTCTGAAATTGTCCCAAGGAAAATACAACACACCGCAAACAGTTTTTAGAGAAGTCGCATGGCAGGATGCTCAAAAGTATGCCAACAAAGGCGGCTTTGCAGTTGCGGCCTGGGAAAACCCAAAAGGTCAAAGCGGACATATTGCTATTGTAGATAAAAATTCGAATGCTCATACTGATTTAAAGAATCTCTTGTTATTTCATACAGATGGGAAAAATAATTATGGGCACAAAAAAGCAGGCTATGCGTTTAGAAAAGACCAATTAAATGAAATTCAATTTTATATTTGGGAGAAATTATAACAATGAATAGATCTCTAGCGTGTCTAATCATATTGATTTTTATTGGCTGTTCTAAACAGAATTCAGCAGATAAAACAGAACTTTCGAAAAATTATTCGGCATCTCAATACCTTCAGTGGGATGTAAAAAAACAGGCAGCGTTAATACACCAACTTAATCCAAAGTCACAAATGGAATTGTTGAAAAGTTTCATGACGAAAGGATATTTCACTATCCCGCCAGTTGAATATATTAAATTTATTGAAAATGGAGACGTTCTCTTCGATTGGGATATAGACTCCGGAGGACAAGCAGGAGGAAATATACGGGATAAAAACACTACTTTTTTCTTTGGAAAGTGGTTGTTTTCTGATGGCAAAATATTGATTGAAACCATTGATAATCGTTCTAAAGTGCTTGGAGAACGAGAAGAATGGGTCAGGATTGAAGTCGATACTCCGTACGAAAATGACCCTTCTTTCCTTACATTCTTTATAGTTAAATCTGATGGAAAACCTGGCCCAACCTTAACTTTCTTTCCAGAAGGCAGCGGCTCTGAACCTTCCTCATTTCTTGCCTATTCTGAAAATTCGAACAAAAGAGCAAAATGAAAGTAAAACTGACATATTTCTTATCTTTTTTGTTATTTATAAGCGCATGCACTGCGGCCAGTAATGGCCCCAAAACTGTTCGAGAACCCGACTCTGATGAACCAGAATATCCAAGTAATCCTGAAGTCAAAAAATAATCTTTATGATGGGCTGCGGAAATGCGTCAATGTCAATAAAAGTATTAATTCCGCTACTTTGTATGTTTTTCCTAATTTCATGCAGCAAATCTTTATCGAAAGATGGCAATAATGTTTCCGATTCCATCCCATTTGATCCAGCTATAGGCGGATCTTCTGATGGAGACAAATCCTCCGCTAAAAACCTGCAAACTCATTTAGATATGATCAAGCAACAATATGAAATTGATTCAAATTTAACAAACAATGACGAGCATCTATAAATTAGAATTTTATGCTACTCCTGAAGGCATATGGATTCCTCAATCATTGGATGCTGATCATTGATAATGCAAACAAAAGGGCAAGGCACGCCCTAAAGGACGAGAGAGAGACTTCGTCTCCTCCAGCCTCGCCGCGACAATTCATGAAATTCAAAAACGCTGATCCGCGAGAGTTATTTGGATTTTAATCCGGACAATGACTGCTCCACTTTGTCGAGCAGTTCCTGGGAATATAGGCGGCCGGCTAAACTCTTGCGCGCCTGTTTGCCGATTTCCTGATAACGGATCAGTTCAGACGCTGGCGGCTTAGTCAGGTGCATGCCGTTTTTTTGCAGTACGCTGATCGCGCTGCTGTTTTCTTTGCGGCTGGCAGCGGTCAACTCCGTAAGATATTTTTGCCCCGTGCTCTTTAGGATCACTTGCAAGTCTGCGGGCAACGCATCAAAGAATTTTTTAGAGATCAAAACAGCCCCGGATGCGTTGGCCAAGGGATAGTCCACCATATATTGAGTGCGCGTGTTCCATTGCAGCGCGATAATGCCCAAAGCCGAGCCGTAGACCCCGTTGATCAGCCCGGTTTGCAGCGAGGTCATCACGTCCGTGATGGACAAAGGGATGGGAGTAACGCCCAATGTTTTAAATACAGCCTCAGCGATGGGGTCGCCTTCCCAAGCCCACATTTTAACCTTTTTTAAATCAAACAGCGTCTCCACCTTCTCATGGGTGAAAGCGTAGACCAACCCCACTTCGGCCCAGCCCAACAGAACATAACCTTTGTCTTGGAAAGCTTTGTTCCAAATATCTGCGAAATGATTATAGAGGTAATCCGCTTGGGCCGGATCTTGAATTAAAAATGGAGTGTCCAACAACCTCACTTCGGGCGCGATCTCGCCTAAACCCACTCCGGTAAAACCGCCGGAATGCAGTTGACCCAGTCGAATCTTACGCACCACATCTTTTTCGTCTCCGGATACCCCGCCCGGGTAAATCTGAAACTTCAGCCGGCCGCCGGTTTTCTCCATTAACTCCTTATTCCAGCGCTCCATGATCTTTATCCACGTGCAGCCCGCCGGCGCCAAAGTGGCAAACTTGATGAGGATAGTTTCCGCCCAAGACGAACGGACGCAAAAACTCAAACAAAAAAATACCGCCAGCGCCAATCGCTGAACTCGATTTTT
>JAHFBY010000105.1 GCA_023249835.1 Elusimicrobiota bacterium
ATAGATATTAAGGAAAAAATAAATGCCTGATCGTCCGGACGTCCGATACCCTAAATTCAAGGAGCATTTCTCAGTGCTGGATTTTAGCGCCCAGAGGCAGGTTCCCCTGATTAGCCTCTATGCAATGCCCCCCATTATTTCCCAAGAAGAGGTTCGTCTATCGCTTTGCGGATTGGACTGTAAGCAAAGAGATTTCTTTTGGCAGGACTTACAAAAAATTCCCCAAATAAAGGCGCGCATGCCTTTAATTTGTCAGATTTTTAACTGGGCGGAGGTCGTCCGTTGGGAAGGTTGGCGGTTAAAAAAAGTTTTGGAGGTTTTGGGGATGGCTGGTAAAGAGAACCGATATTACGCGTTTTACTCCAGAGATGAAAATTATTTTGAATCCTTGACCTGGAAAGAGGCGATGGACGATAGATCTCTTTTAATTTATAGGATGAACGGAAATGATTTGAGCCATGAACATGGAGGGCCCCTACGCTTGGCAGTTCCTTTCCTGCAGGGGTATAAGAGCGTAAAGTGGCTATGCGGGATCCGTTCTTTTCAAAATGATCCGCTGGGAATAAAAGTTTTACTGGCACAATCAAAAACTGGAAAGCTGGCGCCTGTTTGGAAAAACAAATATGGGATGGGTCCTTTGGAAGGTAGAGTGGTCCATCAAAACCGACCGGGTTTGCCGGAAGGGAAAGGGTGATGAAGAGCAGGATTGCGGCGTTTTCTAAAGCCGGTCATTTACCAACTTTGCTCAGCGCGTTCCTTTATTTTGACGTTTGTTTCGCTATTTGGGTTTTAAATGGAGCGATGGCCCCGTTCATTAGTGAGCAGTTCCATTTGTCTCCAGCGCAGAAAGGATTGATGGTGTCGGTGCCGATCATGGCCGGAGCCTTGATGCGTTTTCCGTTGGGGGTTTTGTCGGAATATATCGGACGTAAATCAGCCGCAATTGTGGAAATGTCTTTAACCATGGCGGCGCTGCTTTATGGGTGGCTGTTTGTGAATACCTACGCCCAAGTTTTAGTGATGGGCGTACTGCTTGGGATCGCCGGCGCTAGTTTTGGAGTTGCTCTTTCTTTGGGGTCAAGTTCCTATCCTCCGGAATATAAAGGGCTGGCCATGGGCATTGCCGGAGCCGGCAATAGCGGCACTATCCTTGCAACTTTATTGGGGCCGCCGCTGGCCCAACGTTATGGATGGAATGCGGTTTACGGTTTAGCGATTATACCTATGCTTATCGCCTTGATCGTACTTTCAGTTTTTGCCCGCGAACCGGTTCATCAGGAAAAAAAGAAGTTGAGTGATTACTTGTCGGTTTTAATTGACAAAGACGCCTGGACGTTCAATTTAATTTATGTCATTACGTTCGGAGGGTTCATCGGTCTTATCAACTTCCTCCCCACCTTTTTCTATGACCAGTTCGCAGTGAGCAAGGTGAGCGCAGGCCGGTTTGCAACCGTGGTGGTGCTCATGGGAAGCTCCGCGCGGGTTCTGGGCGGGTATTTTGCCGATACTTATGGCGGGCTCAAGACGCTCAAAACGGTATTTTTCATTGTTTTGGCAGGATTCATAGCCTGCGCTTTTCTTCCGGGAATTTATGGATGCACCGCGATCTTTTTGCTTATTTTTGCCGGGCTCGGTGCGGGCAATGGCTCGGTCTTCCAATTGGTGCCTTTGCGGTTTCCTTTGGCAACCGCTGTTATTTCCAGCCTCATTGGCGAAATTGGCGGGCTAGGCGGCGCCTTTATTCCTAACGCCATGGGAATTTCAAAACAAACCACAGGTAGTTTTACCCCTGGATTTTTTAGTTTCGCGGTTTTAACTATATTTGTATTTGTGGTTTTTCAAGTCAGGCAAAGAGCGTGGGTACTGAATTGGATTGACGCTGACGGCAAAGCTCTCCGGGCGAAAGAAGGAAGGGTCCTGATGTATCCAGTGATTCCCGTAATGGAGATCTATTGATGTTTACTCCCGGCACTAGTCCAATTGAAAAAACAAAAGCGGAAAAAGATGGTCTGGACATCCTTCAGGAGATCGATGTCTTAGCGTCGCAAGGTTACGAAAAACTTTCTCCTCAAGACGTGGACCGTTTAAAATGGATCGGAACTTTTTTGCGTAAAAGGACCCCCGGATTTTTCATGATGCGGGTTCGAATTACCGGAGGCAGGGCCTCCGCTGCCCAATTGCGCGCGCTGGCAATAATTTCGGAACGTTTGGGTAATGAGGTCTTAGACCTTACCACGCGCCAGCAAATTGAACTGCGCGCGATTAAAATTGAATCCGTGCCCCAGATTTTGCAAGAACTCCAAGACGTTGATCTTAACAGTTTGCAGACGGGCTTAGACAATATCCGCGGCGTCAACACTTGTCCCTTGTCCGGCCTTACGCCCAACGAGCTCTTAGATGCGTATCCTTTTGCGGCCGATTTCACAAAAGTGTTCTTAAAAAATAAAGAATATACGAACCTGCCGCGCAAACTAAACGTTACGATCACAGGCTGCCTGGAAAATTGTACGCATCCGGAATCCCAGGACATTGGTTTAGTGCCGGCGATAAAACGGATTAACGGCGCGCAAATAAATGGCTTCAACGTTTGGGTTGGGGGAAAGATGGGTTCCGGCGGTTTTTACAAGGCAAAAAATTTAGACGTCTTTGTCTCACCCGAAGACGCCGTCAAAGTTTGCTCAAACATATCCCTCCTATACAGGGATCACGGTTTTAGGGACGTTCGGACCAAATGCAGGCTGGCATTTCTCCTTGAAGCTTGGGGCATTGAAAAATTTCGCGCTGAACTTGAGACCGGGTGGATAGCTCAATATGGCGGCAAACTTTTATCCGCCGGAGATGATTTGCGTAAAGAGATTGAGTCCGATCACTTGGGCGTAGCGCCGCAAAGGCAAAGCGGTCTTTATTCGGTAGGTTTATTGATTCCCGTAGGGCGTATCAGCGCCAAAGAGCTGCACGAGCTTGCGCGCCTGTCCGAAGTTTACGGCAGTTCTCAAATCCGCATTACTCCTCAGCAAAACATGGTTTTAGTCAACGTCCGCCAAGAAAAACTTAAAGCTTTGCTGGAAGAGCCGCTTTTGGCTAAATTTTCCCCAAACCCTACCCCGCTTTTTCGCGGATTAGTTTCTTGCGTAGGCGTGGATTACTGTAACCTAGCTTTGATTGAGACGAAGGGAATCTCTATCAAGGTTACAGAAGAGTTGGAAAAAAGGTTGGGAAAAGAACAGGTCCAAAATATTCGAATGCGCTGGTCAGGTTGCGCTGCGGGCTGCGGCAACCACCTTACGTCCGATATTGGGTTTCAGGGAATTAAGGCCAATATTGATGGAAAAATTGTTGACGCTGTGCACATTTTTGTGGGCGGGAAGACAGGTAAAGACGCGCGCGCGGCGGAAAAAATAATGGAGTTGGTTCCGTGCGCGATTTTGCCCGACGTTTTGGAGCTCGTCATCCGCAACATGAGTTTGCTAAAAACTGTGCGCAGGGACGTGGAAGCCGAGCGTAGGGTTGTGATGGTTCCAGCCGAAGCGGGCTGGGAATAAAAAATAGCGGAGGCAGTGAGATGAAAATGATACGAGCAATTATTCGACCGGAAAAAGAGGAAGAGGTGATCAGAGGGTTGGACGTGGCAGGATTTCCTTCGGTGACCAAAATGGACGTCTTTGGCAGAGGCAAACAAAAAGGTATTCAGGTGGGGACTGCTGTTTATGATGAGTTGGCTAAAACCATGCTCATGGTCGTGGTCGAAGACGCTATGGTGGAAAAAGCTTCGCAAGCAATAACGCAATCGGCAAAGACCGGAAACTTTGGGGACGGTAAACTTTTCATTACCAGTGTGGAAAGCGTTTCAACTATCCGCACGGGTAAAGCCGGGCTTTAAAAAGATGCAATTGCCCGTCCTGCCAAGTCCTCCCGCCCCGCTCACCTTAGATGGTTTTAAGCGCCGCGTATCCTATTTACGGGTATCTTTAACAGATCGCTGTAACTTGCGTTGCCGTTATTGTATGCCGAACCGGGGAATTAAATATTTTTCAAAAGAGAGCCTGCTCAGTTTAGGTGAATTAAAACGTTTGCTAAAAATATTCAAAGATCTGGGAGTGGCAAAAATCAAATTGACGGGTGGTGAGCCTTTACTTCGTCTGGAACTGGAAGAAATTATCTCTGAAGTTATACGTTTGGGAATTACGGACGTTTCGCTAACAACCAACGGCGTGTTGCTCGATCATCGCTCCCGATCATTAGTTTCGGCAGGTTTAAAAAGGATCAACATCAGCCTGGACACCTTACAGCGTGAGCGTTTTTATAAAATTACCGGATCAGACGCGCTGGATCAAGTTTTAAAAGGTATAGAGAGCGCCGCCAAAGCGGGGCTGGCGCCTGTAAAAATCAACATGGTCGTGATGAGGGAATGGAATATTAATGAAATCGAAGAGTTTGCGCTTCTAACAAAACGTTTCCCATTGGAAGTCCGTTTTTTGGAACTCATGCCCACCGCGAACAATTTTGAAGGCACTGCCGGCGTGAATGCAGAATCCTTTGTTTCCATAGATGAAATAAAGAAACGAATCGAAAAGATCGTTAATTTAGGCGCGGAAGAATTTTATCACGGGGTGGCAAGAGTTTACCCCGTGGTTGGCGGTCTGGGCAAAATCGGATTGATCAGTCCGGTTTCAAACCATTTTTGCGAATCTTGTAACCGGATCCGGCTGACCGCTCGCGGGACTTTGAAAACTTGTCTGCACGGCCCGGACTCTGCCGACTTGAAGGTCGCGATGCGCGCCGGTTCCACGGACGAAGATTTAAAACAGTTGGTCCGCAACGCCCTTTCTTTTAAACCCGAAGAACATTTTATCCGACCCGAGCATTACATTAGCAGCCATTTGCAGATGTCTCAAATTGGAGGGTGAGCAATGGAGGTTAGCGTTAAACTCTTTGCTTCGGTTCGGGAAATGTTTCAAAAAGATGAAATTAGAGTCTGGGTTTCAGACAATTGCACGCTACAGGAATTAAATCATTTCATTGGCAAAGAGCATCCAAATTTTAAAAATCTTCCAGGGCGTTGGGCGGTGAACCTCGAATTCAGATCTTTAGATTACAAGATCAAAGGAAATGAAGAGATCGCCTGGATCCCTCCGGTTAGCGGCGGATGACGTTGTTGGTCACAGATTTGCCAATTGATGTTTGCGGTCTTATTTCCGAAGCGATAAGACCTGAAAACGGCGCCTTGGCAACCTTTATGGGAAGTGTTCGTAACCCTTCTGGTGGTCGAGCGGTGCAGGGGTTATTTTACGAAGCTTATGCGCCCATGGCTTTAAAAAAATTTAACGAAATAAATTCTGAAGTTAGGGCGCGCTGGCAAGTTCAAGAGTTATCTATTATTCATCGAGTGGGGAGGCTTCTGGCGGGAGATGTCGCGGTATTGATTATTGCGTCCTCCGCGCACCGGCGGGACGCCCTGTCAGCTTGTTCTCATGCCATCGAACGCGTAAAACAAATTACCCCTATCTGGAAAAAGGAATTTAGGGAAGGTCCGCAAGGAGTTTGGCTGGAAAATTGTTGCGAATCAAATCAAAATGAAACTTCCAACGTTTAACCATATTGACGATGAGGGCCATTTAAAAATGGTGAATGTGTCTTTAAAACCAGAAACGCTGCGGTCTGCCAAAGCTTCCTGTTTTGTACAAATGTCTCTGCAAACTCTCAAAGCCTTGAAAGAAAACAATTTGCCCAAAGGAGAGGCGCTCGTATTGGCGCAAGTTGCAGGAATTCAGGCGGCCAAACAGACGCCCCACCTTATTCCTCTTTGTCACGGGTTGAACGCCAAAGAAATTACGGTTGATCTTTCCTATGCGGATAGAGGGGTTCGTATTGTTTCGAGGGTAGAAGTCGTCGCAGCAACTGGACCGGAAATGGAGGCGCTGGTGGCCGCAAGCGTAGCTGCTTTGGCGCTCTATGACATGTGCAAAGCAATAGATAAATCTATGGTGATTGGCGACCTTAAACTTATTGAGAAATCTGGAGGAAAAAGCGGCAGTTGTTTGGTTGATCTGACCGGCAATCAAGCGGTGGTTTTGACTTTAAGCGATCGCGCTTTTCAGGGAATTTACTCTGACCTTAGCGGTCCAGAGGCGCGCGCGGCGCTTTCCGAAACCGGAATTAAAATTGTGCAGCAGGAGGTTGTTCCAGATGATCTAGAAACGATTGTGGACCGGCTAGTTTATTTTTGCGAAGTTATCAAACCTGATTTGATTCTAACTTTGGGCGGCACGGGAATGTCTCCTCGGGACGTTGCGCCGGAAGCCGCGCTCCGCGTCATCGAGCGCAAAGCGCCGGGAATTACTGAAATGCTGCGTCAGCAATCTTTTGCTAAACATCCAACTTCTTCATTTTTATCACGCGCCGTTGCCGGCATTAGGGGCAAGACTTTAATCGTTAACCTTCCGGGAAAACCTTCCGCAGTC
>JAHFBY010000106.1 GCA_023249835.1 Elusimicrobiota bacterium
AGAAGTTCATCGCCCTATTTTCCATAACCGCGCTGCTATTTACACACCTGTTTGCGCCTTACGCGAACTGCCGGGGACTTTCCCTGCGGACTTTGCTCTCAGATCGCCTCAACACTTTAAGGCAGCAGCCCGGGACCTTAATCTCTGATCAAGGACCTCTTCCTGAGACTGCGCTGCTGATACTGGCAAAGCTTTTGGCAGCGAAAGAAGTTGAAAGGCTTGGCAAAGACTTGAGCTTCTCAGAAGTGAGGATGAGTCTTGCCATGACCGCCAAAAATGAGAACAAAGATGCGGGGTTCTTGCCAGACTGGTTCAACTATTTTGACGATCCCAACCCCATCGCTTTCTACTTAATTGCAGTAGAGACCCGGCTTTTACAAGAGCTCCTAGCAATTGAATCGGGCCTTTATCAGATGCGCTTGTACTCCGACCTCGCGCTCTCGCGCAGCGTAACAAAGGCCATTGCCGATATATTTGTGAACGCTCACGGTACCGAGTATGTTTCCATGTTCCATGAGGATGAATATAGACAGTTAGGGCCGGACTTGACCACCGGCCTCGTTTCCCGCGGAGCAGACTATATCGTCTATCATTTGATGCAATTCCTAAATATTGACCCTGATATGACGCTCGATAACGGCCTTACGCTCGTGCAGCACTATACCCGGATGGGACACAGGCGCATGGTGAGGCTCTTATTACAGTACGGATCAGACCTTGCGCCTCTGCCGCACAATACCGCCTCTCCCTTGCAGATCCTTAACCTTGATCCTCCGCCAGTAATCTCTCATCGATTCATGATTGAGAGGGCTGAGAACTTATGGCTAATGGAACTCTTTATCCACAGCGTGTGCAGGTCGCTAAACCCGGAAAACGCGCTTCCGTTTCACCGCTTGATTAAAAATGCCTGGAACCAATCCGCGAAACAATTCGCGCGCAAGCACGACAGGGTTTATTATTATGATCATAACCATCAGTTGATGAGGCGCGATGCAACCAGCAAAGACCAGCAAACGCTCACCCGTTTGGGAAAGCTTATGCTGCGCCACTTTTTATCTAACCCTTTGGAGCTCCACAGCTCTTATAAGAGGCTCGCGATTACGCATATTATCCATCGTTTATGGAACCGGTTTTGTGAACATCATCCAGGCGTCCCCTTAGCCATGTGGAGCGCGGAACCTGAACTGCCGCCTGGAATTTCGCCTTATATGCTCGAACTGGATCATCCTCTGCAAACCCATAGCACAGTGGAACTGGACCTGTTAGCGAGCGGACTGTTTTATGATTTCGTGGAGCTGGACCAATGGTTAAACCTTAGCCCGCTCGATCTTCTGCCAAAGGCGAACTTCCAATTACAGTTACAAACTTCGAAGGAATATATCGTGCAGGCGATTCGATCCCAGCGTTCCGACCTTGCGCAAACAGCGCTGCTAGGAGCTAACCGCGTGGTTTGGGAGTTTCGCGCGCAATTTGCGAACCTTTTTCAAAGCTCAAAAGAAACTGAGCGCGTTTTGGAGCTGGCCAAAAATATTGCGCTAGCTTGCAACCGCGGCGTAGCGCAGATAAAAAATTTGGATGACGCCGCTCTGGCAGAGCCGGAAGCACAGGTGTTGCCCTGGCCGCAAGCAGCGGGAGAAGACTTTAACCTGCGTTCCCTAGCTTTGGAAAAAGAGCTCTTTCAACGTTTGGAAAAATCAAAATTTACCATTGCCCAGCTTTCCGACAACTTCATCCCGCAAACCGACACTCCCCTCTACGGGATGTTAACCGCTGCCTCCAATAATGGTTTTATTTGGAAGGAAAACCTTTCCGCTCTGCATGGGGACCGTTCTGAAATGCGGCCCATGGGCTCGGACTTTCAGAGCGCGCTCGCTAACCAAACCCTGCTCAGTGCGGAGCTTGCCAGTTACGCGCCGACCGTAGTGAACGTGCCCGGGCTTTTCATGGAACATTACTTTCGTTGCCGGTCTTTGTTCTTGGAGAAAAATTTAGCAAAGGATAATATCGTTTATTGCATTGAGCAGTGGAAGTCCTGGCTTGCCCTGACCTATAGGTTGGGGGAGAACGCACATGACCAGCTCATCATGGATTTGTCCCTGCTCCTGTTCTACAGGGTGAAGGTGTACTTGGATTCGGCAATAGCTTCCGAAAACTTGAGCGGATTAGGGAACGCGGTATTTGCGTTGGCCGGCAGCGACTACATTTTAGCGGAACTCACTTTGCAAAACATTCCGCGCGAATCAAGAGAGCAGAATGCAGCCATTATGCCGGAAGCAAAGCCGATTATAAAAGCCTTTCAGCTAAATCCTAACGCTCCGGAATTTAAACCTAGCGCTGCGTTTAAGCTAAAAACAATTCCCAGCAAAGAGCCGGCAGTTTCATCTTTTGCGCGGCGCTTCAAAACTCCACGAGAAAGAAAATTGGAGAGGAGAGCCCGGCAAAAACAAAAGAACCCAGTGGCCAGTTCCCAACCTAATCCAGAAGGCGCTCTTCCCCTAATTACCTATGCCAACGTGCTAAGAGGGTTAGTCAAACCGCCAAAAATAGATTTACAAACAGCGAGCGCTGTAAATGAGGAAGTCGCTCCTGTAAGGATATACAGCTCTCGTAAGGAAAAGGTAAAGAAACCTAAGCCGCCAGCGCAAAAAAAAGCGCCCGCTGTTAGCTTTCCTCTGGAAACCCCTCAAGTTGCGCAGGTCATTGATCCTCTTCAAGAAAAAGTCAATCGGCTGCTGGAACTTTTGAATGAACCTCATGAAGCTCTGGCAAAAAAGGCGGATAAAGCGCAAGCAGCGCTGCGAATGTTAGAGTCCATTCAATCCGGAAGAGTGAGAAAACCTCGTCCGCAAGCTCCGGTTCAGGCTTACAATGAATTAAAAGAAGCCTTGGTAGAGATGGGGCGCATGACCCAGGCGCTGCAGAGCGCATTTATCGAAATTTATTTTAAAGAAAGGTTTCCAAAGCTGCCGGCAAACTTTATGTTGCAATTGCAAGGGGATGTGCAAAAAGAGCTGGCCCGCCATTTGGCCTTTCACAAGACGCTAGACTTTAAAGAGATTTTAACCTCTTATTACACAGAGAAGGTTCCAGAACTGATAAGTAATGGCGCAGTTGCCTTAGAGCTGGAGGAAGCGCTGCAAGGTTATATTTTCGTAGCCATTACTTTAACCGCGCAGCAGATGGCGCTACGAACCATGTTCATACGTTTTGAAGAGATCTCTGAACCGGGGGAGAACAATGCGTTTAACAGCCAAACCCTGTCCTCGTCCCTATTGAATTTAAAGCCGCACTTTGAAAAACTGTCGCAAGTAATGGATGAGCAATGGAGGCTGATGGGCAACGCTATTGACTATAAGAACCGGGTATCGAACAAGCTGATCAGGGAGAGTTTAGACAATGCGAACTCCATTATAATAAACTTAACCGCGCGCAGCGCTTTTAGCGGAACGCTGGATAAGTTGACCGATGTTTTAACTTTATATCGCTTAAAAATTAAAAGCGGAGAAAATTTTTCAGACGCGGAATTTTGGGTCTGGTCCGTTGTTCCTTGCGTTTATTACTCTTCCGCCCTATTGACCCACTTGGGGTTCATGGTGCAACTGCTTTTCAAACAGCCGGGATCTCTTGCAATGAAAGGGCTGCTGCAATATCATCAGGGTTATGCCCAACGCACAGGAGAGTATTTAACCTTAGACCGTCATAGGGTTGCGCCGGAACTGGTTCAAGGAATTACCGAAGCCGCAAACTTTTTCAACGTGACGAACCGTTTGGTGGAAAATTTGTTGATCGGACAGTCGGGTAAAAACAGGCTCGACGCATTTGATTTGGACCAGCTCCTCTACCTTTTCACGGCCTTGGTCACCCCGCAGCGCCAAATGCTCGCAACGGTCACGCAAATAGCGATCGACCACCTTTGGAAAACCGGTCAAGAGGAACGCAAAGCGTTATTTACGGCCAAGCTCGAAGAGGTCAACCGGGCCCGTTCCATTGACGACGCGCGTTCCGTGCAGCTCTTACCTGCGCCTGACCTCGATGATCAAGAACAGGAAACACACTTATTTTTAAGTAAACTAATCGAGGTCACCCAATTTTTGTGCGCCTTAGAGATTGAACTCTTCGCTTTAACGAGCGACCCAGCCTCTGCTCCGCTCGTGGTCCTTCCCTACTTGCGCATGCTGCAAAACCCCGACATGAGCGCAGTCATGTGGCAATCCATGACAGAGATCTTCGCGCGCATAAACCGCTTGCCCGCGCTCATAGAGCAGTTAAACGAAATTGCGAACCGCCTTAAAAACTTCGCCGCCTCAACGATTTCGCTAAACCTTTCCTTTTGGGCGGTACACTTATACCAGCTAAGAGAAGTCGTATACTCTGGTTTGGGTCAAGCCGGGATGAGGGAAGATGAATCCCAATTCGCGGGAGAGTTAGGTCAAGCTTTCGCCGGACCGCTGGATTCATTTCAATGAAATTTTAATGATGACCCTAATAAAAGCGACCCCCATTTATTAGCAGCAGCGTTAGATTAAAATCCGCGCATTCCTCGCAATAACTATTAATTGTCAATGGGCTTATGCCGGACCCACGCTTAACGCGAGCCACTTTGTATGCAATGGAATGTCTTTTAAGAGCTATTCCCCTTCGAGATAACTTCTTAGTATTGACAGCCCTACAAAAGGGTGATATACTATTTCAGTAAAGTAGCAATAATGATACTCTTATGAAATACATAGAAATCCTCGAAAAATGCCGCAAATCCAGCTTCAGACTCTTTACGTCTGCTGAGTTCAGGGAAATGCTTGGCCTCACCCCTGCTTCGGCCAAGTTTATTCTGATCCGTTATACGGCCCGCGGGGTACTGGTGCGTTTAAAGCGGGACCTCTATGCGCTGAAAAACCAGTTGCCCTCAACTTGGGCGATTGCCAACCGCCTTTATAAGCCGTCTTTTATCTCTATGGAAAGCGGGTTGTCTTACTATGGGATGATCCCGGAATCGCTCTATGCCGTCACTTCCGTCGCTATAAAACCGACGCGGCATTTTGAGTTAAATGACGTTGCCTATGAATACCATACCATTAAACGGGACGCCTTCAGATCCTATCGCGCGGCGCAGATTTCAGGCGAAACCGTGCTGGTCGCGGAAAGGGAAAAGGCTCTTGCTGACTATCTTTATTTTGTATTCTTGAAGAAACGAACGGTCAATAAACGCCTGAGGTTGAAGCAGGTGAACGAAGCGGTTTTAGAATCGCATGTAAGCGCTTACAAGAATACAAAATTCCTAAAATGGTACAAACATGATTTCACAATCCCAAATCAATGAATTAAAAACCCAATGGCAGACCACGGAATTGAACATAGCCAGGGAATATGTTCAAAGCATCCTCCTGTCCAGTCTTTATAGTCATTCGGACGTGAACCTCGCGTTTAAGGGCGGAACGGCGTTACGGCTTTTAAGAAGAAGTCCCCGGTTTTCCGAGGATTTAGATTTCACCGGATGGGGTAAGCCTTACCACGTAGGGGAATGGATCAAGGCATCCGTCAAAGAAAGTGAGAAAGCCGGTTTGGAGTTTAGGATGTTGGAATCCAACCCGACAAGCGGAGGATGGTTTGCTTTGGCCGGGACCCAGGTTCACCAGTGGCCAATTGAAATCGAATGGAACGTTTCATTGAGGGGCCCAAAGAAGCCGAACACGGAAATCGTTTTGGTCACCACTCCTTTATGGCCCGCTTATTCCGTCAAAGCTTTGTCCCAGGACACGATGATCGCAGAAAAGCTGAGCGCCGCATTAAGCCGCAAGGAGCCGCGTGATTTCTATGATCTTTATTTCATCTTGAGAGACCGGCTTAGCGTGAAAGTACTGATTCCTAAAAAAAATGATATCATCCAGGCAACAAAAACCCTCGACTCCAAACTGTTCAAAAACGAGTTGAAGTCGTTCTTACCCCGAAGCCATTGGGCCATCATCGCCCAACTGCCCCATTTGCTCCTGCAGGAATTGGAAAGGTTGTGATTCAAACTTAATGCTTTAGTGCTAAAACAACTTTTTCACCGGACTCGAGCCCAATGCCGAGCTCCTTGAAATTGCCGACCCTCTCCATCGCGGCAAAAAAGTTTCGTTCCTCACAGCGCCTTGTGTGGCAACATTTTTTTAAAAATTCGTTACATTTTGTTTACAAATAGTTTAAGATTTCTACGGGGTCGTTATGTTAAACTCAACAGCATATGAAAACCCCCGTTCATATCTTGCGGCTATTTATCTTATTTACGTTCCTCTTTAGCACAATCGCGCCCTCTCGCTCTTAATGTTATTTTGGCTCTTGGTTTGATTCTGTTAGCGGCGCACTAAGGATGTACCATTTTGGGCGATGATGGGTGTACCAAATAGCATTCCAATTATTTTTTGGGCGTGCGGAATCGCAAGCAGGTTGAACGGATAAAAAGAATAGGAAG
>JAHFBY010000107.1 GCA_023249835.1 Elusimicrobiota bacterium
ACGGCATTTCCGCTTGCGCCAAACATTTTCCTGGCAAAGGACATGCTCCGGTAGATGCGCACATTGCGCTGCCCACCATTTCTTCAACTTGGGCGGAAATGGAAAAGTGCCACCTGCAGCCATTTTTGGCCGCGATAAAAGCCGGGGTTGACTTAGTAATGAGTTCGCATCCAATTTATCCCAAGCTAGATCCTGAACCTGGGCGCATTGCCACTTTTTCGCGAAGAATTGTTCATGACACGCTACGCACTCGTTTGCATTATAAAGGGGTGATTGCCAGCGACGACTTAGAGATGGGCGCGGTGGGAGCCATTTGCCCTATTGAACAAGCCGCTGTGCGCGCGGCTTGGGCAGGCCATGACCTATTGCTTTCTTGCCATGACCTCGCCGCCCAGAAAAAAATATTTTATGCGCTTGTGGGGGCCTACAAAAATGGACAATTATCTAGACCTGAGCTAGAAGAGAGCGTGGCCAGGATTAGAAAACTAAAAGCGAAACGCAAACAACGGTTTCAAGGCGGAAATCCACGATTGGAAGTTGGGGGTCTAGGGTTCGCAAGTCGCATTGCCTTTGAATCTGTCCGCGTCTATAACGGTGAGTCCGAACTCAAAATATTGGCTAAAAAGTTAAAGCAAAAAAAAACGACCATATATTTCCCTAAATTTTCATCCCTTAAAGAAAAAATAATGATTGAAGAGCCTATGACCCGAGAGTCCTCATTTCTTCGCGCAGAGTTCGCGAAATATAATATCAAACCTAAAGTCCTGATCCTTAGCATAGAACCTTCCGCAATAGAAATTCAAAGATCGCTAGAGTTGGCAAGCCAAAGCGATCTTTTGATCCTCTTTATCTATGATGCTCACCTTTACGCGTCCAATAAGAATTTATTAACCGCGTTGCAAAATACTGGAAAATCATGTGTACTTGTTTTTTTGCGCGACCCCTATGACCGAGCCTTTGTTCGTCCTCAAGATATTGCGTTAACTGATTTTGGTTGGCGGGCATGTCAGGTACAGGCAGTTATTAGAAAAATCTGTCGACCTTAATAATTCATAGAAGGAATAAATAGAATGGCCAGGATTGATACAGACCTTTGTTATGTGGGGATGGATTATGGCGGCACCTGGGTGCGCACTTTTGTTTTGGACTATTTGGGTAAACTGTTATATCGCTGGCAAGAACCTTCAGTCCCTTTGGCTAAATTACCCGCATATATAGAAAATTTATTAATTAAATTCGAACTTTACCCGGCGCGAACTTTGGTTTTAGGCGCCCGCGGTGTTTGGCAAAAGTCGGATAAGGATCGGCTCACCGCTAAGTTAGCCAACATGGCGCATAAAGTGTTGGTGTTGTCTGACGTTGAACTTGCCTATCAGGCAGCGCTGGGCGGCGGTTACGGGATGGTCTTGTTGGCGGGCACAGGTTCAATTGCGTTAGGTTATGATAAAAATGGAAGCATCATCCGTTCGGGAGGAAAAGGGGCTTTGTCGGGAGATGAGGGTTCTGCTTTTTGGATTGGGAAACAATACTTGGCCGTAAAGGGTCAAGTTCAAAATGGTAAAAGCGTTCGGGAAGTGGCGTCGTTTTGTCCGCAAGTTCTTAAGCTTAGCGCAGAAGGAGACGTTAAATCGGGTCATATTGTGAGACAAGCGCAGAAATATTTAGCGCAACTTGTGTCTGAGGTTGCCCTAAAGCTTAAATTTGAAGGGAACATCCCCTTTAGTTACGCCGGGTCGTTGGCTTCTAATGCAAGGTTTAGAAAAGGGGTGTTAAAAATAATCGTGGATCAATACCCAAAATTAAAGTTACAGGTCATTAAACCAAAATGGGAGGCGGTACGATGGGCAGTAGATCTAGCATTCCGGGCGGCAAATGCCTCTTTCCGAGGACCGGATAAAGTCCAAAAAAGTGCGGGCCGAACCTGATGCATACGAAACGATTAATTCTTCTACAGCCGCATTTAACGGTTTAGCGGACCCAAAGAGGTCCCGATAACATTTTTTTATTGCGCGAATGTCCGTATCGGCGAACCCTCGCCGCGACAATCCAACGCTATTGATGCCGCGCAACTGGTTAGCGTTGTCAGTGATGCAGAAGGGCGGAACATCAAGCGACACTCTAGACCCGCCGCGCATGATTACGTGAGCGCCGATATGAGTGTGTTGGTGCACCAGACAGAGTCCGGAAATAAAGGCATAATCGTCTACTATGCAATATCCCGCGACTAACGCGCCGTTTGCTAAAATTATTTTATTTCCAATTCTGCAGTTATGAGCGATGTGAGAAAAACCTAAAATGAAGTTGTCGTTGCCCACGACAGTTTCGCTCCCCTCTTTTGTGCCGCGGTGGATCTGTGCGTACTCCCGTATATTATTTCTGTCTCCGATTTTTAAATAGGATTGTTCTCCTTTGTAAGAGATATCTTGCGGTTCTAAACCGATCACCGCGCCTATGCCAATCTGGTTTTCTTTGCCGATCGTTGTATTGCCTGCAATGACGGCATGGGCCGCTACTTTGGTGTCCTCGCCAATGACAACGTCGCTGCCAATGATGGCGTAGGGGCCGATGCTGACTCCGTTCCCAAGTTTTGCTTTTGGGTCAATGATGGCTGTGGGGTGTATGGTGTTCATAGACGCTCCCTCTATTCAATAATGATTTTATAGTCGTTGCAAGCGAGCGTTGCGTCGGGTTGAATGTCAAAATCTCTTCGGATTTGGGAAGTCAATCCGCTCTTCTTTTCCTGAAAATATTGAGTTAAAGAAGGGGGGGCGACAATGCGCATTTTACCTTCGGGACGACCGTTCGTCAGGTTTAAAATTTCTCGTTTGATTCGGATGTAGAGGGACTCATTAGACAGCACCATCCCGGATCCGGAGCAATCTTCACACGGTTCGCAAATGGTTGAGAGCAAAGATTCCCGCTTTCTTTCTCGCGTCATTTCAACTAACCCTAAGCGCGTGATGGGCAATATCTTAATTTTGGCTCGATCGCGGGATGTAAAGCGGTGAAGCGCTTCAACAACTTTTTGACGGTTTTTTGCTTTGCGCATATCAATGAAGTCAATGACTACAATGCCGCCAATGCTGCGCAGCCGCAATTGCCGGGCCACTTCCTGCGCCGCTTCGATGTTGGTTTGGGTAACGGTTTCTTCTTGCGATTCTTTGCCTGTAAATCGTCCGGTATTCACGTCAATGGCGCAGAGCGATTCGGCTTCCTGAATCACAATCGTTCCTCCGGAAGGCAAACTGATTTTAGATTGGAGGAGAGTGTCCAGCTCTTTTTCCACATTAAATGCGCTGAAGACAGGCGTTTTACCTTCAAAATGGCGAATGCGGTTAGACAGTTCAGGGGAGATCATGTTGACAAATTCGGAAACTTCGTCCGTTTCATTTTTTGAATCGATCATAAAAACAGCGGTATCTTCGCTTAACACGTCCCGCACGGTTTGAAAAACAAGCCCCAAATCGCGGTGCACTAAAGCTGGGACAGGAGCCTCTTGAAACCGTTTTTGAATGTTTTCCCAAAGGCGGGTAAGGTAACGCACTTCGCGCTTCATTTCATGCTCTTCTAAACCTTCCGCTTCTGTGCGTACGATAAAACCGCCATTTTTAGGTTTGAAGCTGTCGAGCATTACTTTGAGTCGGTGTCGTTCTGATTCTTCTTCAATATTTTTTGATACGCCGATGGTGGACTGAAACGGCAGATAAACTAAAAATCGTCCGGGCAGGGAAATGTCCATGGTGATTTTAACACCCTTGGTGCCGATCGCTTCTTTGGCCACCTGCACCATGAGGACATCATTTTTTTTCAAGTGCTGGTCAATGGATTGGATGTGGCCTTTGTGGTGGTGCCGGTCTTTGCCCGCGGGTTTTAAATCAAGGACGTCAGATATATAGAGGTAGGCGTTTTTTTCTAGGCCAATATTAACGAACGCGCTGGATATTCCGGGCAGAACATTTTCCACTTTGCCTTTATAAATATTGCCGACAATCTTTTCCGAATCTTTTCGTTCAATGCCAAGCTCGACTAGTTTTTCGTCTTCAAAAACAGCGATCCTAGTTTCATCCGGCGTACAATTTGCAATAATCTCCTGCTTCATATTTATTCTCCTTTACGGAAATCTGTTGATTTCTTTAATGTGTCTGTCAATTAAACTTCGGCCGTAATATTGTCCGGCATTTCTACGAGCATTCGGAGCCGTCGCACGCGGCACAACGTGGTTTGTTCTAGCGTCAAGTTTAAACAAGCGGCCACAACTTTTTCCGGTTTAACTTGTTTACCCGGCAATAGCTTAAGCGACAAGAAAAGGCATGCTAATGGTCCGGTATGGTTAATCCAGGACATATCAGCAATACATGATTTAATGTCTATTTGCGATTTTTTTGTGCGTCCATCTTTCTGCTTCTTTACTTTTTCCAATAAAATCTGGTTTTGCGCCATAAACCGATTGATTAGATTTTCTTTATCCGTATTATTTAA
The DNA here is from genome assembly GCA_023249835.1 of Elusimicrobiota bacterium. GTDB lineage: Bacteria > Elusimicrobiota > Elusimicrobia > 2-02-FULL-39-32 > 2-02-FULL-39-32 > JAHFBY01. Next base: position 4,480 of record JAHFBY010000107.1, read on the forward strand.
AGCTAAGGTCGCATCTTGGGGCAGGTCGACTGTATATTCTATACGGTTTACCAAAGATTCTAGCGATGGGAAGAATAAAGGAACTGAGGAGGTCTTAAGCAACCTAAAACCTTGCGGCAAGGCTGCCTGAAATTTTTCTTCAGCTTCTTTAATTGGGAGGCGCTTTGTGAGTTCAATATCAAAATATTCGCAGTCCGACTCGTAGCCAACGGAAATCGCCGGTCCAAAAGAGCAGCGGATTTGGGGATGAAACCCTGAACTGTGCCCCAATGGAAACTGTGCGCGGCGCAATGTCCGGCGAACCATTTCAATTTGTTCTAAATGGGAAAGAAACCGAACCGCGCCTTGCCGTCCGATTTTAAACCGTACTTTTTGGACTGTGGGCTCATGCGCTAAAATAATTTTTGGTCCGCTGGGCACTTCTGGCCGATTTTTTAAGTGGGGGGTTCTTGGCACGGGTTCATCCGCTTGTTTTATGGAAGTTTGGTAGTCGTTCCACAAAGCTTTTTTATCCGGGCCTCCTTGCAGATGGTCCCAAGGCAAGAGTTCATCTTTTTCTCTAACGCGGTAACAATAGAATTCAGGTGAAATACCGCATTCTTTGAAGCTTTCTTCCCAAAGCGAATAGTGGAACCGTTCGCCCCATTCATCGAACACGCTCCCTTTTTTCCAGGCAATTTCCAAAAGCTCAGAACATCGCCGGTCTCCGCGAGAAAGCACGCCTTCTAGAATAATTTGCTCTAAACCGTGCGCTCGGACTTGGGCAGGCAGGTTTTTACGCAGAAACGCGAGTTTTGATTTTAGGTTGTCCAGTGTTGTTTGTGCGTGCCATTGAAACGGCGTATGGGGTTTAGGCACAAAAGGCGAAAGCGTTATGGTTAAGGATAGTTGCGGGTTATCTTTGCGGGAAGCGCGAATTAAATCTACAATGCCTTGGAGGTCTTCCTGCGTTTCAGTGGGAAGTCCATACATAAAATAAAGTTTCACGCTTTTCCAACCATTGAGGTTAGCCATCTTTAGCGTTTCTCGAATCTCAGATTCCTGCAATTCTTTACGGATCACCCGGCGCATCCTTTCGGTTCCTGCTTCCGGCGCGAAGGTTATGGTCTGGCGTCGGACACTATTTAATATTTCGGCCAATGCCAAGGTAAAGCGATCGGCTCGCGTAGAGGGCAATCCAATGGAGATTCGTTTGGGAGTCAATTCTTTTGCCAGGGTTTGGAGCAAAGGAATAATTTCGGTATGGTCAGCGGCAGAGAGTCCGGCTAAGGTCACAGCGTCGTAGCCTGTGTTTTCGAGTCCCTTGCGCACAATTTCAACAAGTTCTTGATAATTTCGTTCTCGATAAGGACGATAAGAAAAACCCGCCTGACAAAATCGGCAGCGCCAAGGGCATCCGCGCTGGATTTCAACGTTTAATCGGTCGTGCACCGTAGGCACAAAGGGAACAACCGGCGCAATGGGGAAGGAATATCCGGTATCTAATAAACGGTCAAAGGTCATTCTGCGGTAGGACACGCTTGCCGGAGCTTCAGGGTAAATCGGTTTTATTTCTGCCAAACGTCCATCAGGGTGATAATTAGGCACGTAGAGAGCAGGAACATAGAGTCCCTGTAGTTTGGCTAATTCGCGCAAGAGCCCGGTCCGGTCTTGCGGCGAGCCGCCTTGTTTGTGGCGTTTAACAAGCGCTACAATTTCTCCGATAATTTCTTCACCGTCTCCGATCACGATCGCATCTAGGAAATCAGCCAAAGGTTCAGGGTTTACTGCGCAGGGGCCGCCGGCGATTATGAGCGGATGAGCATGTGTTCTTTCCCGCGAGCGCAAGGGTATTTGCGCTAAACTTAGCATTTCTAGAATATTGGTATAGCAAAGTTCATAAGGCAGTCCAAATCCAACAATATCAAAGGAAGATAGAGCCTGGCGGGTTTCTAATGAAAATAAGGGATATCCTTTCTGG
>JAHFBY010000108.1 GCA_023249835.1 Elusimicrobiota bacterium
GAACTGTTCGCATAGGGACACGAAAAAGGGAGAGGGGGGGACGAAATTTCCGGTTTTTATAGTCAGTAAGTTGGATTGCTGCCTTAAGGTTTGGGAAAAATTAGAATTGGGCGAGGGTAAGGTTTCCTTATGCACATATTCAGAAACGAAATAGGTGCGGCCCTGGGGTTTTCTTAAGATTCCCAATAACAATAACTTTTTTTCCTGAACAGTGGGCCTGGATAGCCACAGCTTTTGGGTGAACATATCCGAAATGGCGCGAAACGATTCCTGGTTAGAATCGGTAGCGCTTGCTTTGAGTTGGGCAGAGAATTCGCGCGCTAGAGCAGCGTAACTTCTATAACGCGGATGATCTGGATAAATGGAAGCAGTCGGGTAAAGGAGTCCTTTCCGTGAGGAAGGGTGATCAACGGTTAGGAGCGCCAGCGATGCTGGGTTGGGTGTGTTTGTTATTGTCAAACAACAAATAAAAATAAGCCTAAAAATTTTATTAAAGATTTGCGCCACCTATATCTGTTTTGTAGTTTGAGCGATCAGCGTAGTTTTTAAATTCTACTATTTTTTTATTTTGTATTCAATGAAAACGGATTTTGAAATATTCGGGTGCAAAATACGGGTTTAATACTTTCGTGAACGGTAGGCAGCGCGGTGTCCGGCGGCGCGGATTAGTTTGGGTTCAAACGGGTAGTTTTGCACGATTTGGCGATAGATCGCGGTTGCGACTTTGAATCGGCCCAGCTCTTCTTGTGAGCGGGCGATGATGTATAAACCGTAGCCTTGCAAGCGGGGAAAATCATTGTTGCGCGCCAGGTCGCGGGCAATTTGAATGGCTTGGTCGTAGTCCGCCTTTAAATAGCAGGACTCTGCCCAATAAACTTTAGCTAAAGCCGCGTAACGAAGTTTGCGCGCGTTTGTGAAATCGCGCGAAAGCATGTCAAAAACAGAGGCTCCTTGCGCAAATTCGTTTTTGGGTATGTGCGCTTCCCAGGAGCGCTTGATCAGCATAAACTCTTGCGACTCGCTTTCTTCCGGAGAGGTTTGAATTTCTCTAAGCAGGGATTCGGGCGCGTCCAGGAGGCTGCGTTCGTTAACGTTTTTAGACATGAAGTCTCCGGAGTTAGTCATGCGCAAGCCCGCGCTCTCTTTGCGCGTAGGTAGGGGAGGGGCAATATCCGGCTTTTTCTCTTCTTGGACATATTCCCGCGTATGAAAAAAAGCCGACATCTTATTTTTATTGTCGGGGGCGGGGGATTGAACGTCGGAGTTCGTCGCTGGAACTAAAGGTTGGGGAGGGTAGGAGAGCGAGGGCGCTTCCTGCCAAGTGCGTTTTATAATTTCGCTGGCCGCAGCTAAAACCAAACCGGATTCGGTTTGGATTATTCGGGCGTTGACTTCTAGGTTGGACTCTTCCATGTTAATTAATGTGCCGGTCACTACCGCTTCTACCCCCAGTATGTGCCCCAACTCTTTGGCGGTCTCTTGGCTGATAAGTCCCGTATGCTGCAGTTTCATTTCATGGATCACTTTATCCAAAAGCGAGCGCTCCACGACAATTAATTTTTTTTGTTTTAACAGCAGGGTGATCAACCGTTCCGCCACCACGGTCGAACCCACGCTTTCTTTGCCGTCGTGATAGGGAAATGGGGGCACTGCAATTTGCGCGTGGTTCATTTTCTTGGCGGCTACGGATAATTTTTTGGCGATGCTTTCTAGTCCGCTCGCGCGCAAAATCGACGGCCAAGCGCAAAGGACAATCAAATTGGCTAATATAAAAAATGATTTAAACTTCATTTAGAGAACCCCCTTTCCATCGCAAGTGCTGCATTTTGTGGAGCCTGTAAAACCAGATCCATTGCAGTAAACGCAAACTTGAGTTTGAACGTTGCCGGCGCTCTGCGGAAGCCATCCCCTGCCTGAACAATAATAACATAATCCGGAACTCTCCGCGCTCATCTCTCCTGTGCCCAAACATAGATCGCAAGCTTTTTCGGAACCATTAATCATGCCGCGGCCAACGCATTTATCGCACTTGTCCATTACTTCTTTTGAATAAGATCCACCCATGCAGGTTGGGCAAACCTTCGCGTCTAAGGTGTATCCCAGCTTTTTACAATTTGGACATCCCCACTGGGGGTTTATATCGCTGCGTCCGGTTCCCTTGCACAATATGCAAGTTTCGCGCACTGTCACTTGTCCTTGACCGCGGCAGTTAGGGCAGGAGAAAACTTTAGACATTTTTTTACGGCCGGTGCCGGAGCAGTCCGGGCAATTGGTCCATCCGCCCGGCATGAGTCCCTTGCCGTAACAGCGGGGACAGGTCTGTTTTTGTGAGTTGCTCTTTCCTGTCCCCTGACAGTGAGGGCAAGTCAACCTTGCGCCTGATTCATTTAAGTTGAGGTTGTTGTGTCCGGTGCCGTTACAGCGCGTGCAAGGTACGGGAAAACTTCCTTTGCCGCTGCATTTTGCGCATGCATGAGTTTGGTTAGAGTCAGTTGGCGCTGAAGGGTTTTGGTTTTGACGAAATAAACTGAAATAAACGATTGGGGAAATAAGCAGCGCTAAAATTAGGAAGGTTTTAACCAAGGGTTTTGCTCCTTATCCGGAATGAATAATCATTTTAACCAATATATTTTGTTATCTTCCACCGCAATATCAAACAAGTCTTGATTAGGACAAATGGGCGGTTCGGAAACTATGGCGCCTGTTTGGCAATTAAATTGCGCGTAGTGAAGCGGGCAAGTTAGGACTCCTTTTTCATCAATTGTTCCTTTAAAAAGTGGATATCCGGAGTGGGCGCAAGAAGCGTCCATGGCATGGTAAGATCCTTGAAACTTGAGGATCAAGATCCACTGGCCATCAAGTTTGTATCCCCGGACTTCGCGTTCACTAAAGTCCGTGTCACAAACATAAATTTTTTTCACTTTTTGTTCGTTAGCCATTGATCGTAGAAAGCAAGAACCCTTTTCTCATATTCTTCGGGATCGGTTTTTTTAATGTCGCCATGATCAGCTTCCGGTATCACCAAAAGCTCTTTGGGTTCTTGGGCTTTTGCATAGAGTTGTTGGCCTTCTTCTATGGGCATTCGCTTGTCTTGACCGCCTTGAAAAATTAGAATCGGACGGGGCGCAATTTTGTGCACGTGATAGATGGGCGAACAATCTTCGGGGTTAAAGCCTAACCGCAGGCGCATAGACCATAAGGTTATGCGAGTCGCAAATTTAGGTACTTTGTAAAAGAGCCGCGCAAACCGAACCACGGTATGATTATAGGAGGAAAATGGACTTTCCGCAATGACTGCTTGAACTTCGGGCAAATCCGCGGCGCCGGTGATGGCCGCCGCCGCGCCCATGGAAAAACCATACAGGCCCAGGTTTTTGGCGAATTCTTTTTTTTGCGCGCGGAGCGCACGTACCACGGTCTTTAGGTCCCGGACTTCCAAACAAGTTAGCGAGGTCCGGCTGCGCCCGGATTCACCATGGTTGCGAAAGTCAAAGTAGGCTAAGTTGTAGCGGTCCGCTAAAAAAATGGTGGGGACGATCACGTCGCTTTTGTTGGCGCCCCAGCCATGCAAGAATATGATGAGGGATGGCGAAGGCGTTTTTGCGGGTACGAACCATCCCGACAACGGCGTGCCCTCGTCGTTTAGGATGGAAAAGGGTTCGTACGCGCGGCCAAAAGAGCCGGGCGTGGACTCTATCTTTGGACTTTCATTTTTTAAGATTAAATTAGATGAATAATAGCCCCAAATAAGGATGATCGCGCTAAGCAGCAGCAGACTCGCCATAGATCAGAGAGGGGTCAGGCTTGGGGCGCGCTTTTGCCTTCGGGATAGGCGCCTGATTTAACTTCCGCGGAGTAACGTTGGATGGCCGCCTGCATCTCTAAACGCAAGCGCGCATAGGTTTTTACGAATTTAGGCAAAGGGTCCGGAGATAGGCCGAGCATGTCGTCGATCACCAATATCTGTCCGTTACAGTGCGGGCCAGATCCAATGCCAATGGTGGGAACGTTCACTTTCGCGGTGATTTCTTGCGCGAGGTCTGCGGGAATACATTCGAGCACTAGAGCAAACACTCCCGCGCCTTCTAAGATTTTGGCGTCGGTCACTATCTTGTTTCGATCCGATGGGGTTTTACCCTGCATCGTATAACCGCCGATTTTATGGATATATTGCGGGGTGAGCCCCAGGTGGCCCATTACCGGGATATGCAGGTCGCAAAGGGCTTTAACCGCGTTTGCAATTTCCAGACCGCCCTCTACTTTTACTGCGTGCGCGCCCCCTTCTTTAATTAACTTGCCGGCGTTTTCTTTGGCAGTTTGGATGGAGAGCTGGTATGTTAGGTAAGGCATGTCCGCCACCAGCATTGCCCGGCTGTTGCCTCGGGCCGCTGCTTGGGTGTGGTGCAAAATTTCCGCTAAAGTGACCGGAAGAGTATTGGCGTAGCCTAATTTTACGTTGCCAACCGAGTCTCCAACCAGAACAATATCAATCCCCGATTCGTTTAAAAGAGCGGAGGTGGGCGCGTCATAGGCCGTTAAAGCTGCTATTTTTTCGCCCCTGGCTTTCATTTCCAGCAGCACAGTGGTGGTTATTTTTTGCTGTCTCATTCTTTTTATTCTACCAAAATTTGCGCTTAAAACCCTATTAATGTCTTTTCCAAACGCGCGCCGATTGATCCCGCGCTTTTAAATCGCGCGCCAGTTGACGGACGCTTTTTTCATAACCCGGGGCAATAAAATCGGGGCAGAGTTCGCGCAGTGGAAGGAGCACGAACTTGCGCTTGGCGAATTCCGGATGGGGCAAGGTTAACTTGGGGGTATCGCAGCGGATCTCCCCATAAAATAGGATGTCTACATCTATTGTCCGCGGTCCCCATTTAATGGTTTTTTTTCTTTTTAACCCGGACTCTACCCGTTTACATAAGGTTAAAAGTTGGCGAGCAGAGAGTTGAGTTTTAATTTTTAGCGCGCAGTTTAAAAATTTTTCTTGACTGGGTCCCAGAGGCGAAGTTTGGTAAACCCTGGATCGTTCCAGAACGCGCACTGCGGCATGCGCCTGCAGTTTTGAGGCGGCTGCAAGAATATTTTGTTCCCGATCCCCTAAGTTAGACCCCAAGCCAAGGTAAGCCCCAACCCAGCGGGAAGGTTTTCCGCGCGCGGTCTCACCTTGGGTCTGGGAGACAGTTTTGATTTGATAAAACAATGCGCTCTTATTTTAAAATCAATTGTTTCCTTTGTCAATAAAAAATAAATCTGCTATTATTGAAATAATGTTCAAGATTCTGCTCGCGGGTGAAAAACGCTTCCTTGACCACTTGACGCCGCTCGCCAAATCTTGCGGCGCAGATATTTTAACCGCATCTTCCTTTCGTGACGCAGTGTCCGCAAACGTCGCGCAAAAACCAGGCTTGATCGTGACTCAAGAACGTTTTGCGGACGGTTCAGCCGAAGAGTTGATCTTGCAAGTTAAGCGGGATTCCCCTGCGGTTTTAGTGATCCTTGCGCTAGCGCAAAGGGATGTTGATCAGGCGTTGCGTTGGATGGAGTGCGGCGCTTATGAATGTTTATATGAGCCGATCCAGGCTCGGGAAGTAAAAGTGGTGCTGGGCGGCGCTATTCGCACTCAGACCGGCACTTTTTTTGCCGGAGAAAAAAAGCAATTTCCGCGTTTACCCAATTTTCTTTCTTTAAAATTCTTAAGCGTTGTTTTAGCTTTTGTCACGGTTGGGTTGCTATTGGTGTGGGGAGTAAAAGTTTTACAAGACCGTCCGTCAAAGTCGCAAAGTCCGCAACTGCAGGAGTTGCCGCTCAGTTTTCGTTTGCCTTATCAGAACCCAACGGGTATTGCTTGGGATGGCCGCTATCTTTGGGTTGCGGATTGGTCTGTTCAGACCATATATAAACATGAAGTTAATAGCGCTTTGAGTTTAAAGCAATATTTTCCAATGTCTGGAATTCCAATCATGAGCTTGGCCGTGGGCAAGGACTGCTTGTGGACGGTTGGTCAAGACCGCCGCATCCGCAAACATTTAATCGACGGAAAGTTAACGATGGCGGCGATCTTTGAGGTCCCCAATGTCGCGCCCAGCGCGATCGCTTGGGACGGACGCTACTTGTGGACTTGCGACGCTGAATCCAGAAACATTTACAAGCATTTAGCAGACGATAAGCTTACGGTAGTGGCGACCTATAATTATCCGGGAAAAAATCCAGTGGGCATGGCTTGGATAGGAAAGGACCTTTGGATTGCGGATGAAGATTCTGGGCGCTTATTTCGTTTGAGTTATAATGACGAAGTTTTTACTTTTATGGGCAACCCTCAGCCCGGAGTGCATATGCCCGGAACCAATAAACTTTCCGGGCTCTGTTTTGACGGCCAGAACTTTTGGACTGTTTCCGAAGGGTCCGGTCTAATTTTTCGGCATAAGATGTCCGA